>NZ_JBFULQ010000180.1:0-10348 GCF_054049815.1 Mesorhizobium sp. P5_C1
CGCTGCATGTCCTGCCAGAAGCTGCGAACCCAGCCGATGTTCGCATCGTCCTCGTCAGCGACTGGCCAAATGGCGTCGAGGCTGAGCATGAAGGGCATTGAGCGGTCGCCGAAGGCAGTCGCATCGGCTGCAACGTGCTGGACGCAACCGCCGAACTTCCAGATCGAGGCGAAGGTCATTTCGGAGGGCCGCTTCGCCAACCGTACGGTGATCTCCCCGATGACCTCGTCGTCGAGGCGCGAGAGGTAGGTGGATTTCCAGTAGCAGCGGTCGCGACCTTTCGGGAACAGCCCGTCATAGAGCGACTGGATGGTGCGATATGGCATGCGGCCGCTGAAATCGACAAGCGGTTCCCCAAAACTCCGCAACGGTGCCACGACCCGCTCGCCCTCGTCGGCCGGTCCGTCATAGACATGCGCGAGCGCCAGGACGCGACGGCCCCTTGCATGCTCGGGAATCGAGGGATCGTCGGGCAGGGTGGAGAACTCGGCCAGGCCGCTCAGGCGGTCGGGTGCGGTCTGCATGAAGTCGCGCCAGAGCGGAATGATCTCGTTGGCGCGCTCCTCAGGATAGGCCGGACCGCATAACATCAGCTCCGGTTCGATCGGGTGCAGCTTGAACTCGAAGCTCGTCACCACGCCGAAATTGCCGCCGCCGCCGCGCAGCGCCCAGAAGAGATCCGCATTCTGCGTCGCGTCGGCATGGATGAGGCGGCCATCGGCGGTCACCAGATCGGCGGCCAGCAGATTGTCGACGCTGAGGCCGTGGCTGCCACGCAGCCAGCCGATGCCGCCAGAAAGCGTCAGGCCGGCAACGCCCGTCGCCGAGATGAGACCGCCCGGCGTGGCGCGGCCAAGCGGGGTGGTGGCCGCATCGACATCGGCCCAGGTGGCGCCGCCTTCGACGAAGGCACGGTCGAGGCCGGGCGCGACCCGCACGCCCTTCATCAGCGACATGTCGATCATCAGTCCGCCGTCGCAGACAGCGTAGCCTGCAACATTGTGGCCGCCCGAGCGGATCGCTATCGTCAACCGCTGCTCGCGCCCGAAATTCACCGACGCCACGACATCGGCAGCACTCCGGCAGCGCGCGATGAGGGCGGGGCGGCGGTCGATCATGCCGTTCCAGACGATTCGCGTCGTATTGTAGGATGGGTTCAACGGCTCCAGCACCTCGCCGCGCATGATGGAACGGAAGCTTTCGATGCTCGATTGTGCAAGGGTAGCGGTGGCGGCCATGGGGCGGTCTCCTCGTTTTACGCACGCTAGCGCGGCGCGGGCACGGTTACTAAAGCCGAAAATGCTGGAAGGCGGTCATTTCTGCCATGGTTGAACAGGCCGACCCATTGAATGTGGCGATCCTTGCCGTTCCGGAGGCTACAGCCTCCACTATCTACGGCATGTTCGACCTGTTTTCCTCGCCCGGCAGGGATTTCCTGTTCATCACCAGTGGAGCCGCGGGCACGCCGCGCATGCGGCCCTATGTGGTTGCTGGGGACGGTAGCGCGTTTCGCGCCGCAAACGGCGTCTGGGTGCGCCCGGACCACGCGCTTTCCGATTGCCCTCGCCCCGACATCGTCTGCATCCCCGATTTCTTCGTCAATCCGGGCGAAAGTGTCGCCGGGCAGTATGATGCCGAGGCCCGCTGGCTGAAGCGTGCGCATGACGACGGCGCCATGCTGGCAAGCGCATGCTCGGGCGCGGTGCTGCTCGGCGAGGCCGGGCTGCTCGACAATCGCGAGGCTACCATTCACTGGGGCTATGTCGAGACGCTCACGAACAACTATCCCGGCGTGAATGTGAGGCCGGACCAGTCGCTTGTGCTGAGCGGCGAGGCGCAACGGGTGGTCATGGCTGGGGGCGGCTCGAGCTGGCAGGATCTCGCCCTCTATCTCATCGCGCGCTTTGTCGGCCTCAAGGAGGCGATGGAGGTCGCCAAGGTCTACATGCTGCAGTGGCACGATATGGGCCAGCAGCCCTTCGCCGCGCTCATGCGCTTTCGCCAGACCAGCGACGCGGTGATCAACCGGTGCCAGAGATGGGCGGAGCTTGGCTACCGGACCCCCTCGCCCGTCGCCGCCATGACGAAGTTGTCAGGCCTGTCCGAGCGCTCCTTCGTGCGCCGCTTCGCCAGGGCTACGGACATGAAGGCGATCGACTACATCCATGCGCTCAGGCTCGAGGAGGCCAAGCAACTGCTGGAGACGGGCGATCTCCCTGTCGAAGCGGTGGCGAATGAAGTCGGCTATGAGGATGCGAGTTTTTTCGGGCGTCTCTTCCGCCGCAAGGTCGGGCTGACGCCGGCGCAATATCGCATTCGTTTCGGTGCTCTCCGGCGAGCTCTGAGCCGCGATTGAATCTCAACCGTCGCGGCGCGATGCTCATATTCCGCTTTGCGCCTCAAGTCTGCCAACCGATCGCCGGCACGACGCCTTTCACGCATGTTTCGCGAATATGAGGGGTCGCTAATGCGCGTACGACGGCATAAAAAGGAAACCGCCCAAACGTCGCAACGGAGGAAGAGATGGCTTATGGGATCGTTCACCACTTTCCGGGTGGGACAAAGTCGCAATACGAGGCATCACTCGCTGCCGTGCATCCGGCTGGCGGCGCTCTGCCAAAGGGCCAGACCTTCCATGCCGCTGGGCCGTCCGCCGGTGGTTGGACGATCGTTGCCATCCACGACTCTAAGGAGAGTTGGGAGAAGTTCCGCGATGGAATTCTGATGCCCACGATGAGCAAAGGCATCAAGGGCGGCTTCACCTCGCCGCCCCAAGAGACAGCGTTCGAAGTCCAGAGTATTCACAAGAGCTAGCATTGGCACCGTTCGGGCATTTGGTCTCGGCGCCCTTAAACGACGCCCCCTTGGCCGTTGTTCATGTTGACATTGTGGCTAATTAAACGGCGCGCCGCCGTCGCGGCGAAAGCCGCCCGATAGGCACATAGCGGCTTCGTCCGAAGGTAGATTCGGAATGACCGCAATTGGCCGAAAGCAGACCGGCAGCTTTGAGGCTGCGGATATCGAAAAGCGGACATTCACGTCGACGTGGGCATAGTCGTGACCTGACCCGAAGCAGTCGTTGACTGTTGAAGGCTCAATGTCCCGAAAGGGGTAGGAGACCATCATTCCACCCAGGCAGCCGTTCTCGTTGCCGGCCACGATGGACTCCTCCGTGCGGCGCAAATACCATCGATCCAACCAGTGAGGCGATCACTTATGGCTGATGAACGCGTCAAGCGCCGTCTTGCCGCCATCGCTGTGGCCGACGTGGTCGGCTACAGCCGAATGATGGAGGCGGATGAGGCGGGTACGCTGGCGGCACTGAAGGAGCGGCGCAAGGCGATCCTGGAGCCGATCGTTCGCGATCGCGGCGGGCGGATCGTCAAGCTTATGGGCGACGGCGTGTTGATGGAGTTCACCAGCGCGGTGAACGCAGTCGAGGCTGCAGTCGAACTACAGGCCAAAATGGCGGAGGCCAACCAATCCGTCACCGAGCACCGCCGCATATTGCTGCGTATCGGCATCAATCTGGGCGACGTGATCGGTGAGGGCTCGGACATCTATGGCGACGGTGTGAACGTTGCGGCTCGCCTCGAAGCCTTGGCAGAGCCAGGCGGGGTCTGCGTCTCGGCCAAGGTTCATGAGGAATTGCGAGGCAAAGGCAACGCTGCCTTCGAGGACATGGGCGAGGTGGCGCTCAAGAATATCGTCAGACCGGTGCGGGTTTACCGTGTGGAAACGAGTACTGGTCAAGTGGGCGGGCGGGCCGCAACGACCTCTGCTGCCAGGCCCTCCATTGCCGTTTTGCCATTTGACAATCTGAGCGGCGATCCCAGTCAACAATACCTTTCGGACGGCATCACGGAGGACATCACCACCGAGTTGTCGCGGTTCAGAAATCTTACCGTCGCGGCGCGTCACGCTTCGTTCCATCTTGCCAGGATGGGCATCAACCCAATGCAGGCCGCCCGCGATCTGGGCGCGAACTACGTCATCGAAGGTAGTGTGCGGAAGGCGGGCGAGCGGATTCGCATTACTGCACAGTTGATCGACGCAAGGACAGGCAACCACGTCTGGGCGGAGCGGTATGATCGCGAATGCCACGACATTTTTGCTGTGCAGGACGAAGTCGTGGCAGCAATCGTGACGACGCTCGAGGGGCGAATGGTGGCCGCTGCTGCGCTTCAGGTGCGCAAGCGGCCAACGTCGAGCTGGACGGCCTATGACTTTTTCCTGCAGGGCCGGGAGTTGGCCGACGCCAACATGGAGAAGGAGGCCGTTCCGCTTTTTTCCCGCGCGACGGCGATCGATCCCGATTTTGCGCACGCTCACGCCTGGCTGGCGATCGCTCTCCTCGGCCGCTACTGGTTCGACACCGATCCACGAACGCTGCACGAAGCGTCACTTGCCGCACAAAGAGCCATGGAGTTGGACAGCAACGATCCGACGGTCCACCACGCCAACGGCATGGTCATGGTGTGGCTCCGCGAATACGAACGGGCCGGCGTCCATTTCGACCGCGCCGTCGCTCTCAATCCGGCCGATGCGCAAATTCGCGCGGACCGAGCGAATTGGTTGCGATACGCCGGCCGGCCGGAGGAGGCTCTGGCCTCAATCGACGACGCGCTGAAGAGAACCCCGTTTCCACCACACTGGTTCTGGGTAATTCGCGCCAAAATTTTGTTGGAACTGAGGAGATATGGCGAAGTCGTAGCGGCCTTGGACAACATGCCAAAAAAGGATCACCCCGCTTGGCTCACACTGGCGGCCGCCCATGACCATCTCGGCCATGTCGCTCTCGCTGCGCATGCGCTGGCGAAGGCTCGCGAACTTAGACCCAGCATCTCATCGCGGGAACTGATCGCTGTGAATCCTTATGCTCACCGAGATGCGCTTAAACCTCTGCTCGATGGCCTGCGCAACGCCGGATTGCCGGAGTAAGTAGGCCGCCAATGGGACATTGAAAATTTACACCACGCGGCGAGTTCACCGGAACGCATGCGGATGGCTTCGCGGTCGCAAACGATAGTTCGTCCCTTGAGGTTGCGGAACACCGCGCCTCTTGCCCCGGCCGTAGGCTACGCGCGGAGTGGGTGACGAATGCGGCGTTTCGCGTTCGTATCGTGAATGCCCAAAGATGGCCCAACTGCGGCATCCAGGTACCGGAAGTTCTGACGTTGCGAGAGGGCGGATTCCGGACCTTCGGGCGTGACGCTTCGGCAACCAGCGTGCGTCAATTCCGAACTTAGCCCGTCGCTGATCGGGAGGCCGGCTTGCCGTCCGGGATCGACGGCCCAGCCTATCGGCTGACGTTCGCCGCCGCCAAGCTATTCGGGCAACCCCAGTATGCGTGCACCTTCTGCGAACTTATCCGCGACGGCCCGCGCCATACCGACCTCGAAAATCATGCGGACCCGAAATTCTGGCTCCAGCTCGAGCAATCGCTGCACAATCGGCCGTGCTTCCTCCTCGCGCCCGGCCAGCGCCAACGACGCGGCGTGAAAGAAATAAAGCGTGCTGAAGCGGGTATTGGCTTGAACGGCCTTGGCGAGGGCCGATGCCGCCTCGCCGTAGCGCGTCTCCTGGACGGCCGCTGCTCCCAGCGCCGCATGGGCCACAAAAGCCGAGGGATCGAATGGGCTCAGTCGCAATGCACGGTTGGCGTTGGAGGTCGCCGCTGCGGGGTGACCGGCGAAAGCGTAGATGAGCGAGCCGAAATAGAGCGCCGTTGCGCACGAGGCGTTAAGCGACAGGGCGCGCTCGACGGCGCTCAACGCCGCTTCGTGGTCCTTGCTCAGCATGGTGATCGCAAACGCGGCAATGGCCAACGCCGTCGCGTCATCGGTGCCGCTCGCTATCACAGCGCGAGCATGCCCGACCCCGGCGGCCTTGTCGGCCTCGCCGAGCCCGGCGCGCGAGAAGAAAATCTCATGGCACCAGGCGAGGAGCGCATGGGCGGCGGCGTAGTTCGGGTCCAGCCTGAGCGCATCCTCCAGAAGCCCCGCTGCGATCCTGGCGTCTGCGGGCATCACCGTTGCCATGTGGGGAACAGCGCGCAGATAGAGGTCGTAAGCGTCGAGATTTTCGGGACGCTTTCGCCGCGAGCGTTCGATCTCCGACCGCTGAAGGCTCGGCTCGACGATGCCGACTACTTTGTCGGTGATTTGGTCCTGCAGATCAAAAACATCCTCCAGCGCGCCGTCGTAACGGTCTGCCCACAGATGCGCCCCGGTCTCGGCTTCGAGAAGCTGCGCGGTGATGCGCAGGCGATTTCCAGCCTTCCGCACACCCCCTTCTAGAACGTAACGGACGCCGAGCTCGCGTCCCACCTGCCGCACGTCCACAGCCTTGCCCTTGTAGACGAAGCTCGAATTGCGCGCGATCACGAACAGCCATTTGATCCGCGACAGCCCGGTGATGATCTCTTCCACCATCCCGTCGSCGAARTATTCCTGCTCYGGRTCGCCGCTCATGTTCTGGAACGGCAAGACSGCGATCGAMGGCTTGTYGGGCAGCGCGAGCTGCGGCGAAGGCTTATCCGGCACAGTGGGCGCCGCAGGTGCCGCGGGCTTGGCGTGAGCGGGAACGCCGACTTGTAGCGAATAAACTCGGACCGGATCGGCGATGTTCTTGAGGCGCACCGCGCCGCGATCGTCGATCGCGAGATCGAGCCTTGCTTTGACCTGCCAGTACGCTTGCTCGGAGAGACAGATACTGCCGGGCTCGCATATGCCTTCGAGGCGCGCGGCGATATTGACGCCGTCRCCCATCAGRTCGCCGTCGCTCTCCTCRACKAYGTCGCCSAKATGGATACCGACGCGGAACTCKATRCGKCGMTCMGGTGRCASGCCSGCRTTGCGYTCRASCATGSCRTTCTGCACCTCGATGGCGCASCGSACCGCGTCSACSACGCTGCGGAACTCGACGAGGCTCCCATCGCCGGTTCGCTTGACCACGCGACCATGGTGCACGGCGATGGTGGGATCGATCAAATCGCTGCGCAGCGCCCGCAGCCGCGCCAGGATGCGATCCTCGTCCGCGCCGGCGAGCCGACTGTAGCC
Source organism: Mesorhizobium sp. P5_C1 (assembly GCF_054049815.1). Lineage (NCBI taxonomy): Bacteria > Pseudomonadati > Pseudomonadota > Alphaproteobacteria > Hyphomicrobiales > Phyllobacteriaceae > Mesorhizobium > Mesorhizobium sp. P5_C1. The sequence goes on from NZ_JBFULQ010000180.1 coordinate 7,062, forward strand.
AACCACATCCGAGACCAGGATTGCTGCTATTTTCCGGGTCTCATTCATGCCGTCCTCTCTCTCCAGCTTGGCACTGCAGCCAGACCAGGGTCGCCCCCTCTCAGCATAGAGCCGTTGAGCCCAGGGAAGATAGCCCCGAGCCATTAGTCGGATGGTCCGCATAGGATCGACTCTAGTCGTTCGAGACAATGGCCGCGAAGGGCTAGACTGGCGCAAACACGACCAACAGCTCCGCGCTGCTGATGTCCGGTTTCGGGTAACAKCGAAATAGCTTCGAGTGACCAAGATGAGGCGCAAAGCTGCCGTTCGCCCCTTGGAAGACGGACGTCTGGTTCAGGTCAAAAGTGGCCTACGGCACCCAAGATCGATGACCTTGGGGAAAGCAAGCTGAATGACCCTACAGGCATAGCAGATCCTCGGCTCGTTCGAGCACCCCTGACGAGATGTGCATAATGCATAGCCGKCCTCGCATCGCACGGCTTTGCTACGCGCCAGGAGAAGATCGGCCAGCTCGCGTTCATTTTCAGTGACTTCCATTGTAACCATTTTGGTTACATGCTAAGTTGTTGCGGTTACAAGGTCATTCCCTACCACGGAGACCAAAGATGAAAACGACCAACCTGACAGCACAGATTGAAGAAGCCCGCAAAGCCGGTGATTGGGACAAGCACGCTGACCTTTGGGAACAGCGCCGCATCGCCGAGGTCGACGCCGAAGAGAGCAGCTTGACCGAGCTGGCAGACCATCCCTTCTCTCCCGAGAACGTCGCCCGCGAGAGCGGCGCAACCAGCACCAGCGAGGCAAACTGGCTCCGCTGGGTAGCCAAGGCCGAGCGGATCGCCGGCCACGATCTGGACGGAGACCAGGACGTCGACGGCTACTCCCTCGACTTCGCGTTTGAAGCCTTTCGCGCCGGCATACGGCTGCGGATCATGTCGCATCGTTTCAGGGCCGGGGGCGCTGACGATGTTCTACTGCGACGAATGCCTCGACCCCTGCAGCTGGCACGATTCCCTGCTTTGCCCGGGGTGCCGCGATCGCCTGGCCGATCGCATTGCGGCCGAAGAAGCCGACTTGGCTTTCGATTTCCAGGAAACCAGCGAGGGAGGCGCGATGCACTGAGAGAGGCAAACCATCCCTTTCGATAGGGCGGCGGGAGTGGTCCCGTCGCCCGCCAAGACCCTACCACGGAGACCAGACCAGTGACCGACAAGCCCACCGAATACGAGTTCACCCTGCCCGACGGCACCAAGCGCTACGAGATCGTCATCGAGCGCAAAGACGTCTTCATCTTCCAGAAAATGCACGGCGCCACCAGCGCCAAGCCGGTCGGGCAGAAGCCATGAACGCGCTGATCCCCCGCAACACCGTCGAGCAGATCGTCGCCTATCGCGATGCCGCGGTGGCCGCGTATCACGCCGCATTCGAAGACGTCGAGCGAGCCGCCGGCAAAATGAAGGAGGCTGCGCTGCTCTGGAAGTCCGCTGCCGGCGAGCACTCCAACAGCTATCACGGCGACAGCAGTCCCGACGAGATCAAGGCATTTTTCAGCTCCGTGAAGCTCCCCGACCGGGACCAATATTTCCGCACTGCGGTGCGGCTGATCGACGTGTCCTGTTGGCACTATCTGGTGCAGATGACCGAGCTCGATGCGCTCATGGACCGCAAGGCCAAGGACGAACTGCGCGACAGCCTTGCGTGGGTGCCCGAGCGGTACAACCACGGTCGCGGCGACAGTCGTGAGTTGATCAATCCCGAAGAACTGCAGGGGATCCCGCCGGTGACGGTCGACAACATCTATGCCACGATCGACAAGTGGGCCGGCGAGGCGCAGATGATCTTCCGGCGCGGCATTGCTATCGCCTTCTCCTCCCTCGATCGCCGGTTTAGGTCGCATGACGGGTTCAAGATCGGCGGTCGAGTCATCCTGACGTATGCCTTCAACGAGTTTGGCGGCGGGCTCAGCTACGGCCGCACGGCCGACACCCTGCAGGACATCGAACGGACCTTCTGCATCCTGGACGGGAAGAAGCCCGGCCTAGCCTATGGCGGAATCATCGGTCAGATCAGGAACGAGCGTCGCTATGGCCCGCACCAGTCGGAGCACATCGGCGAGTATTTCAAGGTGGTCGGCTACAAGAACGGCAACGCCCATCTCTGGTTCACCCGCGACGACCTGGTCGAGAAGGTCAACAAGATGCTCGCCGAATACTATGGCGAGGTGATCGGCGACGCGCAGACCAAGGAACCCGATGACCTCTTCCGCAACAGGAAGACCACGCCGGCCAGGAACTTCGGATTCTTCCCGACGCCCGACGGCGCGGCCGAGGATCTGATCAAGGGTATCCCTTTGATCCAGCCAATCGAGAAGCCCCGGCTCACCATTCTCGAGCCGAGCGCCGGCACCGGCAATCTGGCGCGGCGCTGCGTCTCCACCATCAAGGACTTTTCCGATCATTACGGCTATGGGCAGACCGACCAGATGGCGCGGTGGCGCAAGGAATACCGGTTCGACAACCAGGTTGATTGCGTCGAACTGCAGCCGGCGCTGGCCGGCGCGCTCCAGGCTCAGGGGCTCTATCGCAAGGTCTACGCCACCGACTTCCTGTCGCTGCGCCCCTCGGTCACCGGCCTCTACGATCGGATCGTGATGAACCCGCCCTTCGACATGGAGCGCGATATCGACCACGTCGTCCACGCGCTCGACTTCCTGAAAGACGACGGTTGCCTCGCCGCCATCATGTCAGCCGGGACCGAGTTCCGAGAGACGCGCAAGGCCATCGCCTTCCGGGCGTTGATGGAGAAGCTGAACGCCAGGTTCAACGATCTGCCCCACGGCTCATTCGCCGAGGTCGGGACCTACGTGAACACCATCACCGTCAAGGTCTGGAAGGACGCCCGCAGAAGCTATCTTTAGCTTGACCATACTGTAACCATTTTGGTTACGCCATAGGATCAATCCCTACCACGGAGTCCCCAATGTTTCCCCCGAGAGAAATACCCCAAGACGAGGAGGATCGGCGGCAGCTGCGCCCCTCGATCACCCAGGCCCTCGAGATGTGGGGCAGCTGGCATCGCGACTGCTCTCCGCTCGGCTGCACAGGCGATTACACCCTCGACATGCAGCTCGCCGACGCGTTCCGCCATCTCCTCTATCGGCTGGCGCTGAACGACCGGCTGACCTGGATCGAGCGGGAGATCAAGCGGCCACGCAAGCGCGGAGCCGACAACCGCTACCAGGCGGAACTCTGCACCTGGTGGCTGGACCTATGGGAGGCCGAGAAGGC
>NZ_JBFULQ010000181.1:0-10340 GCF_054049815.1 Mesorhizobium sp. P5_C1
AAGCCTCTCTGCGCGGACCGGCTGAGAAAATCGGAATCACCGCCGCCCATGAAGTTGAATTTCAGATCGAGAAATGGCGGACCCATGGCGATCAGAACGTTGCGTCCGACCAAAAGATTGCCGGACGAATAGAGCGCCGGCACGCGTCCAGTTTGCCGGTAGGGCGGCGCAAACACTGGATGCTCGGCCCATTTCGCATGGGCGGGGTCGGCAAAGTCGGGCACCTGCGGACCGCCGACGATATTGGCGCCTAGCGTTTCGGCCGCCGTGCACATCCGTTCCAGCCATTGCGGATCGGCGATCTCGTCATCATCGATGACCAGCAGATGCCTGAAGTTGGGGAATTGCAGGATCGCTGTCTGCCAGCCGGCATTGTAGGCGCTGCAATTGCCGCGCTGATGGGCGATGATGACCAGACCTGAAATCTCGCCGCGCTCGAACAGCGGCACCGCCGCCTTGGCGCCGGCACGCGCTTCGGCTTCATTTTCCATGACGATGACGGCGAAGCGCCGGCCGGTTTGCTGCGCACGCAGTGACGCCAGCGTTTCCAGCACCTGCTCGGGCCGCTTGAAGGTCGGCAAGGTGACGACGACTTCGACAGCCTGGACGTCAAGCCGGGGCGAGCGCCCCGCGATCGATACCGAACTGTCCGATGGCAAAGGGATCATCTGTGTCCAGCCACATGGTGAGTTGGGTTCTGGTAGCACCACGGTGATAAGGTTTCGTTAATCACCTTGTACGGAGAAGCCTGCCTGGCAGCGGCTTTCGCTCGTCGATTGTGCTCGCTTAATCAAGGGTTCACCGCACTTTGCTACCGGCTACACCACAGGATAGGTGAGATGCATCTGCTGTTCGCCACATCGATCGTGCCCGACGGCGCTCTTGCCTCGGGCTATGAAATAGCCAACGCTGCAATCATCGCTGCTTTGCGGCGAGCTGGCGCGCGCGTCACTGTCATCGGTTTCACCTGGCCGGGAAAACCCGCAGCCGATCCCGAAAACACCGTGGTGCTGGGTGCGATCGACGTGCGCACGGACAATGCCTCTGCACGACAAAAGCTGGCCTGGGTCGGCAAGGCGCTGCTCTCGGGCCTCACCTTCGCCTCGGTCAAGTTGCGCGCAGTGCCCGACAGCGACGTTCTCGCCGCGGTCGCACGCGCCGGTCCGTTCGACGGCTATGTGCTGAATTCCGTGCAGTTCGCCGGCGCCTTCGAAAAGCTGTTCGCCGACCGGCCCTCGATCTTCGTCGCCCACAATGTCGAGCATCTTTCGGCGCGGGAGAATGCCGCTGCCGCCGGCAGCCTCTTCCAGCGCCTGCTGTTTCGCCGCGAGGCGAAGTTGCTCGAGACCATGGAAGAGCGTCTCTGCCGCCGCGCGCGCTTCATCTTCACGCTGGCCGAGGAAGACCGTGCGGCACTCGGTGTCGCCTCCGACGACCGCTCGGCGGTGCTGCCTTTGGTGACGGGCGCGCAGCCGCCGACCGAGGTAGCTTTGCGCCGGATCGATTGCGAGGCAGCGCTGATCGGCACCTGGACCTGGCAGCCGAACCGTATCGGCCTGGACTGGTTCCTGGGCAAGGTGGTGCCGCATCTGCGGCCCGGTTTCCGCATTCGCATCGCCGGCAGCATGCCTTCGGGCGTCACGTCGAAGCATCCCGGTGTCGAATTCGTCGGCCGTGTGCCGGATGCGCAGGCTTTCGTGCGCAGTGCTGCCGTCATCCCGCTGATCAGCACCGCCGGCAGCGGCGTCCAGTTGAAGACCATCGAGACCTTCGAACTCGGCCTGCCCTCCGTCGCCACCAGCCGCTCGCTGCGCGGCATCGATCATCGCCCGGCCAATTGCGTCGTCACCGACGATCCGGCCGATTTTGCCCGGGCCCTGGAGGCCGCGGCAGCTGTCATCCACGATGTCGACGGCAGCGCTTTCCGTCGGTCGCAGGTCAGGGCGCTCGATGCCGCCATCCGGCTCGGCCTCGAAAAGCTCGGGCCGGTCAGGCAGGAGGCGTTTGCATGAACATGCATGCCGCCCGCACCCCGTCGGGGCTCGACACCTCGAAGACGATCCTCGGTATCCCGGTGCTCGCGATCCGCTGGAACGATGCGGTCGGCCTGCTGAACCGCCTGATTGCCGAGCGGCGCTTCACCAAGGTCAGTTTCCTCAACGCCCACAACGCTAACCTCGCCTCCACCGACCCGGTCTTTGCCGACGCGCTCGATGATTTCCTCATCCTGCCCGACGGCATCGGTGTCGATCTGGCGGCGAAACTTCTTTATGGAGCGCCGTTTCCAGACAACCTCAACGGCACCGACTTCGTCCCCGCCTTCCTGCAGGCCTCGACGACGCCCCTGACGGTCGGGCTGCTCGGCGCGACGCGCGTCAATGCCGAAGCTGCGTCGGCCAAGCTTGCAGCACTTGCCGTGCAGCACAGCTTCGTGGTCATCCATGACGGCTATTTCTCGCCGGCCGAGGAGGCGGGAATAGTCGATCGGATCGAGAAATTGCGGCCGGACGTGCTGCTCGTGGCCATGGGCGTGCCGCGCCAGGAATTGTGGATCGCACGCCATATCGACGCGCGTCACTGCACGCTGCCGATCGCCGTCGGCGCATTGCTCGATTTTCTCAGCGGCGCGGTGCCGCGGGCGCCCTTGTGGATGCGCCGGCTGCGGCTCGAATGGCTGTTTCGGCTGGCCGTCGAACCCGGTCGCTTGTGGCGCCGCTACGTGGTCGGCAATCCCTTGTTCCTGCTGCGCGTTGTCAGGCAGAAACTCTCGCGCATACCGGAAGCTGCGGGAGACATCCATTGAACAGCCGGTTCGTCCCAGGCGCCGCGATCGAGCCAAGCTCGCTTCGGCAGGTACCGACGGCGGCAATAGTGACGGCAAGCTATGCGCCGGATTTCGAGCGTTGCCGGCTGTTATGCGAAACGCTTGACCGCCACGTCTCGGGCGCGGCGCACCACTATATCCTGGTCGAACATCGCGATATCAAGCTTTTCCGTCAGTTGGAGAACGACCGTCGCAGCATCGTCGATGAGCGGGAATTGCTGCCGCGTTGGCTGCATGCCTTCGACGATCCGCTCAGCCTGTTTCGCCGGCGTGTCTGGCTCAGCCTGAAGACGCAGCCGTTGCGCGGCTGGCACGTGCAGCAATTGCGCCGTATCGCGATCGCCGCGCACGCCAGCGAAGACGTCCTGATCTTCTGCGATTCCGACGTCGCCTTCCTCAAACCTTTCGACTGCGGCGCCTTCTGGCGCGAGGGCAAGGCGCGGCTGTTCCGCCGCGACGGGATGCTGGCGGACGAGGGGCATGAGGAGCATCGCATCTGGTCGCGCAACGCCGGTGCGGCACTCGGTATCGACCCCTCCCGGACATCGGTCCATGACTATATTTCGACGCTGATCGCGTGGCGGCGTGACACCGTGCTGGCCATGTGCGGCGAGATCGAGAAGGTCCATGCGCGTGGCTGGGTCGAGGTTGTCGGCTCGGCGCGCAAGTTCTCCGAATGCATGATCTACGGCCGCTATGTCGACGATCTGCTGGAGGGTGCCGGCCACTTCCACGCTTCGGAGGAGTTCTGCCGAGTCCACTGGGCCGGGCAAGCGCTGTCGGACGACGAGTTCCGCCGCTTCGTCGCCGCCATGGCACCGGAGCAGGTGGCAATCGGCATGCAGTCTTTCATAGGCACCGATATCGGCCGCATCCGCCGTCTGATCGGGCTCAACTAAAGGCCGGATCCTGAAAGCGGGCCGGGTTGCCGTCCGCAATTGCGTCAAAGCTGGGGAGATAGGGTGGTTCTGCGTTTCTGTGAACGGTGAACCGCCCTAGACCGGCTTTGCCGGCTTGCGCATCGCYGAATAGGTGAGCAGCGTTGAGGCAAGATACAGAAGCAGGAAGACGACGTTGAGCGACAGCACCAGGTTCGGCGTGTCGAGGATGGTCGTCAGCACATAAGTCAGCAGCACCGCCTTCAGCCCGGCAAGCAGGCCGAGATTGAGCGCCCGCACCAGCGTCTGGCCGCGGGCGAACAGCAGCTCCGCTTGGTATTCGACCAGATTGCGCAGTCCCGGGACGCAGATCGCCAGCGCCACCAGAGGAGCGGCCTCGGCGACGTTCTTGCCGAGCGCATTGGGGAAGAAATGCAGCACGATGCCAAGCGTCAGCAGCGCCAGCGTCGAGACAGCGAAAACGCCGCCTTCGATGCCGCTCTTGACCGCCAGCCGTGACAGAAGCTCCGGCGCGCGCATCATGCGCTGCACCAGCATCATCGAGAAGGTGCGGATCGGAATGGCCGTCAGGTCGACCAGCCGCATGATGATGGCGTAGATACCGGCCAGATGCGGTCCGCCGATCGCCAGGACCAGTAGTTTGTCGAACTCCATCTGCAGATAAAACAGCACTTCGGCCCCGGCCACGTAGATGGAGTCAGCCAGTCGCCGAAGATAAAGCTCGATGCGCAGCCGCAAACGCTGGCGCGGGTAGAAGAAGCCGAAGGCAATCAGCAACGAGGCGGCATTGGCGCCGATATAGAACCACGACCATATCCAGACGCTGTGTTGCGCCCAGAACATGAACAGCACCGCGCCGAGCGCCCGCAGCGCCGTCGCCAGGATGGCCAGCAGCGCGGCGCGGCCGAACTTGCCCAGGCCGTTGTTGACGATCAGCGCCACCTCCACTGGCCGCCACAACAGGGCTTCGGCAAAGACGATTGCCGCAAACACCGACAGCGGCACGGTGTCGGCGAAGAAGATCAGGTAAACGCCGAACGAGGCCGCGGCCAACAGCGGCAGCGACAGCAGGCCGAGCAGCAGGAAGCCGGCGGTGAAGGTGCCGATCAGATTGGGGCGGATGGTGGCGGTGCGATAGAGTGCCGAGATGAAGCCGAAGGCGAGAATGCGCGACAGCATGACGCCGGCCGCCGATGCGGTTGCGAACATGCCGAACTCGGAAATCGACAGCGTGTTGGCCAGCGCGATGAAATAGGCGAGTGAAAACACCAGCCGCCCGCCAGCGCCGCTGATCGCCGAGAAATAGTCGCGCAGCAGGCCCCGTCGTTCGGCCAAAAAAATGCCGATCCGGGCGAGGGTAGGCCGCCTTTGCGGTATGTCACTGGCTTGCGTCATATCTCCAGGGAGAGCTTAGGTCGGAAAACTTAACGTGCCGTTCTGGAGTCCAGGGGCGTGTTGAAAAATAGGTACTGGCGGAGGGAGAAACGGGGGCTTCGGCGGGCGAAAATTAACCTTTTGTTTTCCATGCCTGTTTAGCGTGGCTTAACGAATGGCGAAGCGCCGTTTGCAGGCCGCCAAGGGTAAAGCTCCAGACGATGGTCGACAGGGAAAACCGTGAAGACTGGAAGCGCGAGCGTTCACTGCTGGCGCTTGGCAAGGCTGTGCGTGGCGACGACGAACCCGACGCGTCCCTGGTCTCGATCGGGGACCGGGCGGACCCGTCATGGCGCGAGGATGCCGCCACGCGTCATCGTCTCGCCCGGTCACAGCGCGAAGCGCGGACGAGCCCTTCGCAGCGCGAGGCGCTGTCGAATTCGAAGCTGCCGGATGCCGTTGCAACAGATGGATATCAGGCTGGCTATGAGCCAGCTTCGTCTGCGCAGGTGCCGCCTGAAGGCGGTCGATCCGCTGACGATTATTCAGCAACCAGGTCGGCATCATCGGACTACGCGCAAACCACGTCACGGTCTGCTGAAACCGCAGGCACCACCTATCGCCCCGATCGCATATCCGAACCTTACCATTCAGGCGACGCGCGGGCGTCCCGCAACGACGGCGCGGACAGCCAGCAATGGAAGCCGCTGATCGATCCGATGCAGGTCGTCCGTGGCGTTGGCAAGTCGAAGCTGCTGATCGTGGCGACGACGATATTGGGTGCCGGGCTCGGCATCGCCATCGCGCTGTCGACGCCGAAGAAATACGAAGCCACCACAGAACTGATCGTCGATCCGCGCGACCTGAAGCTCACCGACCGCGACCTCACCCAGTCGGTCGTCGCCTCCGATGCCACGCTGGCCATCGTCGAAAACCAGGTTCGGGTGCTGACGTCCGGCACCGTTTTGAACAAAGTCGTCGACAAGCTCAATCTCGTCAACGATCCGGAATTCAATGGGCAGGGCAGTGGCGGCCTCAGCGTCATGTCGCTCATCCGCTCCATCCTGTCGCGCCACGACGGGCCGGGTGGTGTCGACGAGACCCGCCGCCGGGCGCTTACTGTCGGCAATCTGGGCGAAAGCCTTTCAGTCGAGCGCGGCGGCAAGACCTTCGTCATCACCGTCAGCGCCACCACGCAGAATGGCGAGAAATCGGCTCTCATCGCCAACACGATGACGGATGTCTTCCTGCAGACCTTCGGTCAGATCCAGTCCGATACCGCCGGCCGCGCCACCGACGAACTGACGGCCAGGCTTGATGAATTGCGCAAGGGCGTCGAGGCGGCCGAACGCAAGGTCGAGGATTTCAGGGCCACGCACGACCTCGTCGACGCGCAGGGCCACCTCATCAGCGACGACGAGATGCTGAAGCTCAACGAGCAGCTGTCGGTTGCGCGCGCCCGCACGCTGGAACTCAACGCCCGGGCCGCTTCGGCGCGTTCGGTCGACGTCAACTCGGTTCTCACCGGCACCTTGCCGGAGGAGATCAACTCCAACACGATGAGCGATCTGCGTTCGCAATATGCGTCACTCAAGCAGGAGGCCGACCGCGCCGCCATCCGGTTCGGTCCGCGGCACCCCGAACTCCAGGCGCTCAATGCCCAGCTTGCCGGCGCACGCGACCGCATCGCCGCGGAACTGCGTCGCATCGGCTCGTCGCTGCAGGTCGACCTCAAGCGCGCGGTCCATCTCGAACAGGATCTCGCCTCTCGTCTGGCGCAGCTGAAGGTTCGCAGCGGCGACGTCAACAGCGACCTGGTGTCGATGCGCGAACTGGAGCGCGAGGCCGCCGCCAAGCGTTCCGTCTATGAACAGTATCTGCTGCGCGCCAAGGAGACGGGCGAGCAGAAAGACATCAACACCGCCAACATCAATGTGATCTCGAAGGCCTTCGCGCCGCTCGAGCCGAACGGGCCGTCGCGGGTCGTGGTGGCGCTTGCCGGCCTGCTGCTGGGCTTTGCCTCCGGCGTTGGCCTCGGCGCCATGCGTGGCGCCTATGAGAGCTTGCGTGACACCGCGACATCGCGCTCGCGCCGCGACCGCAGCATGGACGAACGCCGGACGCCTTACGACGACAAGGCATATCAGGCAGCACCGCCGCCGCCAAAACCACCTGCACCGCAGCCGGCGGCACCGCCACCACCGCCACCTGCACCGCCCCCGCCACCGCCTGCACCACCCGCGCCTGTTCAACAGGCTGACGTCACGCCGACCGAAGGTCCCGGTCGGATCAGTGCGTTGCTGTCGAAGCTGCGCAAGGCCATGTCCCGCAAGCAGTCCCCGCAGGACACCATCGATGCCGGTGAGTGGGTCTCATCCTTTGCCGAAGGGAAGCCAACGGAAGATCTGACGCACCCCGCCTATTCCCAGTCGGCAGCGGCCTTTGCGCCCCTGCCGTCGGCCGCGGCAGCCTATCCACCACCGCCTTTCCGGCCCGGCGGCCATGTTCCCTATCCGCAACAGACAGCGCAGCCGCCATTGCCTCCCCACATGATGCCGCAGCGATCGTATTCGGGTCCGCAGGCCTATCCCTATGGGCAGCCGTTAGGCCTTCCGCAGGCGCAGCACTGGCAGGTGCCGCAGCAGCCGGGCTATCCCTACCCGCAGCCCATGCCCGATGCCGGGCAGATGTCTTATCCGCCCCACCCCGCTTCCGCGCCTTATCCGCAACAGCCCACCGCGCCGCAGCAGGCGGCTCAGCCCGACGAGCCATCGGTGGAGGCGCCCCGGGCGGCGGAGGATGTCGAACGGCACGCCCCGATCGACGAAATCCGCGCCAGCCTGCGCGAATTCCGCGAAGCCGTCCGCGAACTTACCGAGACCCGCGCGCGCCGCCGCTACTTCTGAGCCACAAAATAAGTCGCGCTGCCGAACAAAAACATGCCGGTTTCGCGTAAACGGCATGGGACGGCGCTTTGACGGGATTGCGTGTTGGAATTTTCGTGAAAATGCCGCGCTGCATGGTGCCGAAGGCACGCTTCCGAGTTTGATCGGGGCGCGCGGTTTCGCGGCATGCGTCAGACAAGGATCCAGGGTGCCGCATTCATGTTTTCGATGCGGCCGTTTGGGCGGAACGGTGTTGAGGGTGGTCCATGGCCGAAGTGATTGATGGGAAGAGCGTCGCCGAAGACGTGGTGCGGACGGTTAAGACCCTGACGGCCGAACTTGTCGCGAAAGGCAAGGCCAAACCCGGTCTTGCCGTGGTCATCGTCGGTGAGGATCCGGCCAGCCAGGTCTATGTCGCTTCCAAGTCGCGCACCGCCAAGGAATGCGGCTTTCATTCCGTCCAGCACACGCTGCCGGCCGAAACCTCCGAGCCGGCATTACTGAAGATCATCGGTGATCTCAACGCCGATCCGGCCATCAACGGCATCCTGGTGCAGCTTCCGCTGCCCGCCCATATCGACGCCGGCAAGATCATCCAGACCATCGCGCCGGAAAAGGATGTCGATGGCTTTCATTTCATCAATGTCGGCAAGCTCGGCACCGGCGAACTCGAGACCGCCTTCGTGCCTTGCACGCCGGCCGGCTCAATGCTCCTGATCGAGCGCGTGCGCGGCAAGGACCTGTCCGGCCTCAACGCGGTCGTCGTCGGCCGCTCCAACATCGTCGGCAAGCCGATGGCCAACCTCCTGCTTGCCGCCAACTGCACCGTCACCATCGCCCACAGCCGCACCAGGGATTTGCCGGCGCTTGCCCGCACCGCCGACATTCTCGTCGCGGCGGTCGGTCGGCCGGAGATGATCAAGGGTGATTRGGTGAAGCCCGGCGCCACGGTCATCGATGTCGGTATCAACCGCATTCCGGCGCCGGAAAAGGGCGAGGGCAAGTCGCGCCTCGTCGGCGATGTCGCCTATGCCGAAGCGGCGAAGGCCGCCGGCGCCATTACGCCGGTGCCCGGTGGTGTCGGCCCGATGACCATTGCCATGCTGATGGCCAATACGTTAGCCTCTGCCTACCTCGCGGCCGGATTGAAACGGCCGTCCTTCTGACCCACCAGAAAGCCGCAGCTTTGCCGAACCCAACTGTTCCTGTAGAACGGCCGGTCATGACGGATCCCGTTCAAGGCGGCCGGCAGTTCGCTTTCCTGCTGGTCGACAAGTTCTCGATGTTCTCGCTGGCCGCGGCGATCGATACGTTCCGGTCGGCGAACCGGTTGCTTGGCCGCGACTTCTATGGCTGGACGACCGTCTCCGCGGATGGCGATCCGGTGATGGCCTCCAACGGCCTGCCGCTGAAGATCGACTATGCCGTTGCCGACCTGCCGCCGGTCGACATCCTCTTCGTCTCGGTCGGACTGACGACGGAATTTCCCGGCAAGAGCAAGGTGCTGGCGGCGCTGCGCAGCTGGGGCCGGCGCGGCAACGCGCTCGGTGCGCTGTCGGTCGGCTCCTACCTGCTTGCCGAGGCCGGCCAGCTCGAAGGCTATCGCTGCACCATCCATTGGGAAAACCGCGCCGGCTTCGTCGAACGCTTCCCCGACATCAACTGCACGGGCAACGTCTTCGAGATCGACCGCAAGCGCTACACATGCGCCGGCGGCACCACCTCGATCGACCTGATGCTGGAGATCGTGCGCGGCGATTTCGGCTCCAACCTCGCCAATGGCGTCGCCAACCAGTTCCAGCACGAGCGCATCCGCTCGGCCGGCGACCGCCAGCGTGTCGGGCCGGAACGCGATCTCACGGGCAAGTCGGAGAAGCTCAGGCGCATTGTCGAACTGATGGCCGACCACCTCGATGAGCCGCTGTCGGCGGTGCAGCTGGCCAAATCCGCCGGCCTGTCGGTGCGCCAGGTCGAGCGCCTGTTCCTACGCCATCTCAGCGTCACGCCGGGCCRCTATTACATGCGGCTGCGGCTGGAGCGGGCGCGCGAATTGCTGCGCCAGACCAACATGCCGATCCTCGACGTGGCGATCGCCACGGGCTTCACCTCGCATTCCTATTTTGCCCAGAGCTACCGGCTGCAATTCGGTAGGCCGCCCTCGGAAGAGCGCCGCACGACCTACTGAGCGGAGATTTTCGCTTCCGCTCAAAAGTTTGACATTCCGTCCCCTCCCAGCCGCGCCCGGCCTTGTGTCCTGACGCTGCGTCAAATAGTTTCCCGCCCGGATCGGGGCGGATTTGAGGAGATTTCGATGGCGGGATTTGCACGGAGCGTCGCTGCGGCGATCCTCCTTTTGTC
>NZ_JBFULQ010000182.1:0-10230 GCF_054049815.1 Mesorhizobium sp. P5_C1
GCACCTGACGCTTCAGCGTATCCTGGACGGTCGCGACATTGCGCGCCACGATCGCCAGCGCCTCTTCATCATAGCGCAGCGGCAGCAGATCGTTGAGATAGGCGCCGTCGGCGACACTCCAGGCGAGGTGCTCGGAAACAAGATCGGGCTGGAAGCGCTCGCACACCTTGCGCAACCGCTCGAGATGATCCGGGTCCACTCCTCGCGCGCTACCCAGCGACAGGCCGACGCCGTGCACCGACAGCGGATAGGTCTGGCGCAGTCGTTCCAGCTCCTCGACGCCGGCGCCGTCTCCCATGTAATTCTCGGCATGAACCTCGAGCCAGCCTGCGGAAGGCCTTCGGGTCAGCATCTCGCCGATATGAGGGGAACGAAGACCGATGCCCGCGGTTGCGGGGATCGCGAGAGCTTGAAACACACGTGACATCGGTCTGCTCCTTTCAAGAGGTTGGCTTGGAGTCTGGATGGTTCRGGCTTTCGGCTTGTCGCTGCCGCCGGCAATCTTGGCGCAGCTGCCGGCGGGCACGTAGAGCCATGAATCCGGCTGGTTGTCGGCGGTGGCCGTGCCGGCGCAGGAATGCGTCGCGGTCTGACAGTCGTTCTGGCCGGCCTTGACGACGCCGTAGCATTTCTCAAAGGCGAAGCCGGGCTTGGCAGCGGGGCCGCTATAGGCCGCCGTCGCGGCGAGCGAAGTGGCGGCAGCGAGGGCCGATCCGATGAGGGTCTTGGTGTTGATCACAGTCGTGTCTCCTGGTTGCGTTTCGAGGGAAAGACTGGCCTTGCGGCCTGTCTGCAAGCAGTGTCCCCGATCAGGCCGCTGAGCTGAAATGCTGTCTCGGCATGGATTTGATACGCGACCACTATGTTGAGGGGCCGCACGCAAAAAGCCCTCCGGCGGGGGCACCGGAGGGCTTGGCACCTGCATTCGGGAGCGGCCGAAACAGGCGCGGCCAGGCGGGAGGGAGGCGCCTAGATCTATTAGGTTCCGCGGTCGAAGGCCGGGTGGTCCTCCGCCACGGAAAGATCGGCCAAAAGCCAGTCCCCGGCACGTTCGCGTCCTCGGTCACGCATGTCGGTCAGTTCACCCCAGTCGGTCCAGGGCCTTGTGAACAGTGCTGCGCCGGCGCGGTATTGGCTGTCGAAGATGACGTGGGTTGCGGCGGGCTTCATCGCACAATGGCTGGCGGCGAGGCGGCGACCCGCGCACGGCGTCATGAACAGTGCCGGCCTGCCGGTGACCACCAGCAGATGGCCGGTATCTAACGGCAGGGCCGGCGAAGCCGAAAGGCCACCGTCGCCCCAATAGGTGTCGCCGTCGATCTCGACGGCCGGGAAGAGGAACGGGATCGTGGCGGCCGCCAGGATCGCGTCGATCGACAACTGATCGCCGGCGAAAATCTTCACCGTATCGGTGCGGGCATTGGAGGCCAGGATGCTCAACTGCAGCGGGCGGTCCTTGTTGCGGATTACCGCAATATCGATCGATTGTTCCAGGATCGATCTCAGGGGGCTTGCGGCATCGGCGGCAAAAATCGATGCGTGGCTGACGCGTCGCCAGAAGTTGGTGAGCGCCGTCCGCGCGCCGCGCCGGCCGCCCAAGGCCAGGCCATAGGCCAGAACGGCGGCCTCCATTGCACCGAAGCCGGACGCGGTGATGTTGCCGAAGGAAAGGCTGGGGTCGTCAAGCAAGCGGTCGAGGACGCCCCAAACGAAGGCGCCGTGCGCGTCGCTTGCCAGGACAATGTCCACGACCCCCCGGTCATCGACTGCAGGTCTTGCAATGACGGCTTGGTCGGTTTCGGTTCCGGTCTGGATATGCATGTGTCAGTCTCCATCCCCAAAACGCCAGACTGGGCGTTTGATGCAAAGACTGTCGCAACTCCTTCCGCTTGCGAAATGCCAAGGTGGCATGAACTCCATAGGCAGATTGCATTGGTTGCCATCCCGCTCGCGTCGCAACATTTAGTCGGCAAGCGAAGATTCCGGGATTTTGCCCTGGACCAGCATCGAGACGGCCGCCGGACAGCGTTCAGCACACAAGGAGCAAGTCATGAGAATACGAATCGCGTGCCTGGGGCGATTGCCCTCGCTCCGATTGCCGGAGCGACTTCGGCTGACGCCTTCGGCGACCTGTCGGCCGCCTTCTACACAGACGCCGCGATGAAGATGATGAAATCGGATGCCGACTTCAAAGCAGCCTGGGACGCTATGTCGACGGACAAGCAGGGCGCCATGAAGAAGGAATGCAACGACGCAGCGCCGAGCAAGCCTCATGCAGAATTCTGCGTGAAGATGCATCTGCTCGGCGGCAACAGCTGAACGTCACGCCGCTTCCAGATCAGACCCGAGCGCGACGGCGTTCAAGTTGTTCGCCATGGTCTCCTATGTCCCAGCAAAGCTACAAAGGCGCCAACCTGCGTCAGCCCATGACGATATGCTATGAACTTCATAGCGGCGGTGCATTGGAACGAGGATGTCGTTTGCGGCAAGGTTCGGTTTAGCAAAAAAGGACCATACGCAACGGGGACAATCGGCATGGACATTCATCACATCCGCTATTTCCTCGCCGTGTGCGAGACACGAAATTTCACACGGGCCGGCGAAAAGTGCAACGTTACCCAGCCAGCGTTGTCGCGCGCCATCCAGCAGCTGGAAGACGAGGTCGGCGGCCTTCTGTTCCGCCGCGAGCGAAACCTCACTCACCTGACCGACCTGGGCGCGCTGCTGCGACCCCGGTTTCAACAGATCCTCGACGAACTGACGGGAGTGCGACAGGAGGCGTCGAGATTCTTGTGCCTGGAAAATGCCAACCTCAAGGTTGGCGTCATGTGCACCATCGGACCGCGCCGCTTCACCGGCCTGCTGGCCGATTTCAACAGGCGTCAGCAGGGCATTCAGCTGCAGCTGGTGGAAGGTGTGCCGACCTCGCTTTCACAACTGCTCGAGTCCGGCGAAATCGACGTCGCCATCATGGCGTCCAGCAACAGTTTTCCGGAACGGTTCGATGTCACGCCGCTTTATCGCGAGCGCTTCGTCCTGGCTTTTCCAAACGGCCATCGGTTGGCCCGCAACGACAATGTCGCCATCTCCGAACTCGACGGCGAGAATTATCTGCGGCGACTGAACTGCGAGTATCGCGATCACCTCGCCGGCCTGTGCAATGACCGTGGCGTGAAACTCAGGATTTCCTATGCGAGTGAGCGCGAGGACTGGATCCAGAACATGGTTTCAGGCGGCCTCGGGATCTGCTTCATTCCGGAGTTCAGCGCGGTGATCCCTGGCTTGCAGGTCAGGCCGGTCATCGACCCCGAGGTCTGGCGGGAAGTGTCTTTGGTGGTCGTGGCGGGGCGCAGGTTTTCGCCGGCGGCATCTGCCTTCGTCAACAGCGTCAAGGCGCATGGCTGGCCTGAGAGCGCCCTCGCTCAGGCGATCCGCACCGCTGCCTGACGCAAATCAAATAAATTCCAGCGCCGCACGACAGGACCTGTCGTGCGCCTTTCGTGCGTCGTGATGTCCGACCATAGTTTTCGGGTATCGAATTGAGAGCCAGTCAGCATTTCTCTTTGTTCGCCGCACCCATCACTCTCCATTCCATGCCCCGCCTCCCGCGTTTGGGCACCGACAAAGGAGAAATACTAGATGGCTACCAAGAAACTCAACTTTGCGTTGGCAATCGGCTTGCTGTCCGCAGCCGCTGCATTTTCCGCTGCGCCGGCCTTCGCCGGGGACTGCCCTGCCGGCCAGGCCGCCACGACCGACATCCAGGAACACCCCAGCAAACCGGTCGGCGTGACCGACACGGTTCTCTCGGCGATCGATCTCAGCAGCAAGGGCGAAGCGTGGAAAGGCAATATGCTGCGCCTGCGCAAGCTCGTCGTTCAGCCGGGCGGTGTCGTGCCGTGGCATGAGCACAATGTCCGCCCCGCCAACATTCTGATCGTCGAAGGCTCGATCACCGAATATCGCAGCACCTGCAAGGTCGGCATCGAACATCCGGCTGGCGACGTGACAGCCGAATTCGGCCAGCTCGCCCATTGGTGGAAGAACAACGGCAAGGTTCCCGCAGTGCTCTATTCCGCCGACGTCTTGCCTCCTGCGATGCACGACGACCACATGATGTGAGCCGCCCATCGCGGTGAACAGATCCCGGAATCAGCGACGGAAGCGCGTCCTCAGGGGGTCCGCCCGGGGACGTGCGGCCACGGAGTCCTGTCATGACTACCACTGAACACACCGAACCGACGCGGCTCCGCATGGTTGCCGCAGACAGCTGGCGCTTCGGCCTGATTGCCCTGATCGCGTTTCTCACGCTTGTCGATCTGTTCGCCACTCAGGCCATCCTGCCTTCGCTGGTGATAAAATTCGGCGTCAGCCGCGCGACAATGGGTTTTGCCGTCAACGCCAGCACGTTCGGCATGGCTGTGGCCGGGATCGCCGTGGCGCTTTTCGGCAGAAACCTCGATCGGCGCAACGGAATCTGGATCAGCCTTGCGGTGCTGGCAATCCCGACGACGTTGCTTTCGCAGACCGACAGCATCGTGGTCTTCGCCACGCTGCGTGTCGTCCAGGGATTGTGCATGTCGACCGCGTTCACGCTGACGATGGCCTATCTCGCCGAACACTTTTCATCGAGGCAAACGACCAGTGCTCTTGCTGCCTATGTGACCGGCAATGTCGCCAGCAATTTTTTCGGACGGCTGATGTCGGCCGCCGTGGCCGACACGTTTGGCATCTCCACCAACTTCCTCACGTTCGCCGCGCTCAATCTGATTGGCGCGGCCCTTGTCTGGCTCACCCTGCAGAAGACATCGGCAATGATGCGCGCTGACGCCAAGAACGAGCCTGCCCGCACCGCATGGAAGGGCCCGTTGATGAACGTCGAGTTGCGTGCCTGCTTCACCATCGGCTTCCTGATCCTCTTCGTCTTCATAGGCACCTTCACCTATGTGAACTTCCAGCTCGTCGCCGCGCYGCTGTCGCTGTCGCCMATGGCGCTGGGGCTGGTTTATTTCGTCTTCCTGCCCTCGATGCTGACGACACCACTCGCAGGGCGGGTTGCTGCCGGGCTCGGGCCAGGGATCGGGATCGGCGCAACGCTTGCATTGGCCATCCTGGGATTGCTTCTACTTCTGGTGAGCAGCCTGCCGGTGGTGCTTGCGGGAATGGCGCTGGTCGCCATAGGCACCTTCCTGGCGCAGGCTATCGCCACCGGGCATGTCAGCCGGACCGCGTCGCGCGACCGCGCCGCCGCGAGCGGCATCTACCTAGCCTCCTACTATGCGGGCGGGCTCGCTGGCAGCTTCGTCATCGGACAGGTCTACGACCGCGTCGGCTGGACCGCCTGTGTGGCCGTGCTTGCCGCGGTCCTCGCCGGGGCAATTGCGGTCGCGCGAGCATTGAAGACGCCAACCGGCTGACGATCGCAAGTCGTCGATCGCGAAGCGCTCTCAGATATTGGACAAAGATATCAACGTAGTAGCCAAGATTCATGCAACCTGGAAAACAAAGGAGACTGACATGACCAACTACCTGAAAACCATGATTGCCGGGGGCGCCATGCTGATGGCGCTCATTCTCCCGGTCGCCGCCTCGGACGGTGTCGTCACCGTGAAGAGCGACTATTCCGTCGCCGAAACCGTCGCCCGCATCAAGAAGGACGTTCTCAAGAAGGGCATCAAGTTCTTCGGCGTCATCGACCAGGCAAGGCTTGGCAAGAATGCCGGCAACGACGTCAAGCCGTCGCGGCTGGTGATGTTCGGCAATCCGGCTCTCGGCACGACCTTCATCACCTCCAATCCCGAGGCCGGTCTCGACTGGCCCGTTCGCGTCCTGGTCTACCAGACCGCGGACGGAACGGTTTACGCCGCCTACAGCGATTTCGACTGGATCGCCAAGCGGCATGGCATCACCGACCGCGAGGCGCAGTTCAAGATGGCGACCGAAGTCATCCAGTCCGTGACCTCGACGATCAAGAAGAACTGAGTACGGATGATGTGCCGTAGATCCGCTGCCGGTGCATGCGACGCAGCCTGCTGCTCGCGACGAGGTTATTCAGCGGCGGACAACGCCTTTGCCCGCTCGCCGAACCACCGCTTCTGCGTGGCCTCGCGCACCAGCGCGCCAACTGCCGGCGAATGCCTGCGGCCACGCACGGTGACGAGATTGACCTCGCGCCAGAATTCCGGCTCGGTGATCGGCAAGGGCACCACGCCCGGGTGCTTGGCGGTGTGTTCGGGCATGAAACCGAAGCCAAGCCCGGCAGCGATCATTGCCAGTGTCCAATCGTCACGATCGCTCCAGTAGACAGGGCTGACGGTGACGCCCTGTTCGGAGAGAATGGCATCGGCATAGCCAGCAAACTCGCAATTGTTGCGGTGGATATAGCTTTCATTGCTCATATCCTTCACCCGCACGCTTCGCTGGTTGGCGAGGCGATGGTTCAGATGGACGGCCATCACCATCTGCTCCTGAAAGAGTGGTAGCGAGTGCACGTCCTCGTCGGGCACGTTCGAAGGCAAGGCGTAGATGGCGGCCTCGAGATCGCCTTCGAGCAGCCGTCGCCGCAAGCTCTTGGCGTCTGAATCGCAAAGGTGAAGCTCGACGCCGGGGTGATGCGACCGGACGGCAGCGATGAGCTCAATGATTTCGTCTGGCGCAATCGTGCTCATGATGCCGACCTTGAGCGGCGTCTTCTTCAGATGCACATATTGCTCGGCAATCTGCTTTGCCTGGCGGGAGTTCTCGAAGACACCCTCGAGATAGGTCTCCACCATGCGACCGAGCTCGGTGAGATGGGTGAAGCGGCGCTCGCGGTGGAAAAGCGCCCCGCCGAATTCATCCTCGAGCAGCTTGATTGCGCGCGACAGCGCCGGCTGCGTGACGTTGCACTGCTCGGCAGCCCTGGTGAAATTCAGCTCCTTGGCAACGGCCAAGAAATATCTGACCTGGCTGATCTCCACGGCAACTCCCCTCGGCGGGCGGGCATATACCGCACGACCCGTGTTGCGGCGCGATCTTACTAGCTGCCCCTACGTCAAACAACCCGGCCTGGAGATCTACATCGTCGCGGCAGCGATCAGACCGTCGGCTATCGAATCCATGTCTCAACGGCATTTCCGTCGCCTTCGGCTGCTGGCCATACTTGATCCAGAATTTCAAACCGGGGCGCGTGCAGGCCCGTTGCCCGCAGCCATTGCTCGATGGTTTTGCTGCGGCTCCAACAGAAGGAAACGACGATGCTCAAAGGAAAGACGGCGCTGATAACAGGCTCGACCAGCGGCATCGGCCAAGGCATTGCCGAAGCCTTCGCGGCAAAGGGCTGCAACATCGTTCTCAATGGCTTCGGCGATGCGGATGAGATCGAACGCTTGCGGGCGAAGCTGGCCGCCGACTACGAGGTCACCGTTCGTTACGACAATGCGGACATGAGCAAGGGGGGCGCAATCACCGCCATGATGGACAAGGCCATCGCGGAGTTCGGGGCGATCGACATCCTGGTCAACAATGCCGGCATCCAGCATGTGGCGCCGATCGACGACTTCCCGATCGAGAAATGGGAGGCGGTCGTGGCGATCGATCTGATGTCGTCATTCTACACAATCCGGCGCGCCCTGCAGGCGATGAAGGAGCGCAAATGGGGTCGCATCATCAACGTTGCGTCCGCCCATGCGCTTGTCGCTTCGCCATACAAATCCGCCTATGTCGCCGCCAAACACGGCGTCGCCGGCCTGACCAAGACGGTAGCGCTGGAAGTGGCCGAGCAGGGCATCACGGTCAATGCGGTTTGCCCCGGCTACGTGCTCACGCCACTGGTCGAAAAGCAGATACCGGACACGGCCAAGGCGCGCGGGATCACCGAACAGCAAGTCATCAAGGATGTGCTTTTGGCCGCACAGCCGACCAAGCAGTTCGTAACGGTCGAGCAGGTTGCGTCGCTCTGTCTTTTCTTGGCCTCCGACGATGCGGCCTCGATCACCGGCGCGATCTTGCCGATCGAAGGCGGCTGGACCGCCCACTGAAACCGGCAACGAGGAGCGCAAAGCCCATGAACAAGATCACCCGGAACCCCTCAACGTCGGAACCCGTGCCGGAGGCCGTTCGTATGGCTGACGGTTCGGTCAAGCGACAGACCGTATTGGTGCTGCAGGGCGGCGGCGCTCTCGGCGCCTATCAGGCCGGCGTCTACCAGGCGCTCGTCGAGGGCGGGGTCGAACCCGATTGGGTCATAGGCACCTCGATCGGCGCCATCAATGCGGCGCTGATCGCCGGAAACGAGCCGCAGGACCGCCTGCCTAGGCTGCGCGAGTTCTGGGACGGCGTCAGCCGCAGCAGCCCGCTCGACGAGTTCTTCCGGATGATGGTTCCGAGCAACATCTTTGCCAATATGGGCACGGTGATGCGCGGCATACCGGGGTTTTTCGAACCGAACCCAAGCGCCATGTTCGGGGTCAATCGCGAAGTGGGGGTGGAGAATGCTTCCTACTACACCACCGATCCACTCAAGCAGACGCTGGATAGCCTGATCGACTTCGAATGCCTCAACCGCCGCCATACGCGGCTGACAGTCGGCGCGGTCAACGTCAACACCAGCGAGCTCAAGTATTTCGATAGCAGTCTGATGCCGTTGTCGGTGGCGCACATCATGGCGTCGGGCGCCCTGCCGCCGGCCTTTCCGGCAGTCTGCATCGACGGCGAGCCCTATTGGGATGGCGGCATCTATTCGAACACGCCAATCGAAGTCGTGCTGGACGAGCGTCCGCGGCGCGACGCGCTGATCTTCGCCGTCAACATGTGGCAGCCGCGCGCGACGGAGCCGAAATCGATCTGGCAGGTCATGGGACGGCAGAAGGATCTCCAATACGCCAGCCGCGGCAGAAGCCACGTTGCCCGTCAGGAGCAACTGCATCGTCTGCGCCACGTCGTGCGCGAAATGGGAAAGCTGGTACCCGAGGAGCGGCGCGACGATCCGATGTTCAAGGAACTGRCCTCCTATGGCTGCCCTTCGGTGATGCATCTCGTTCGGCTGCTTTCGCCGCGCCTCGACGGCGAGGACCACACCAAGGACATCGACTTCACGCGCACAGGAATCCACACGCGCTGGCAGGCGGGATACGAACATGGCCAGCGCGTCCTCTCGGAAAAGCCTTGGGAATGCGAGGTCGACATGCTGCAGGGCATCGTGATCCACGAATCGCAGGAATGACGGACCAGCGCCTCGGAACCGATGGAGAATACCGATGCAGATCATCACCCCCGGCATGCGGCTGATCCCCGAGGCGGTGCTTGCCAACAATGCCGCCCTTTTCCGTACCATTCCGGAGACGCCTTCCCATGCGGATACGTCGCTGCATCGCGTGGTTATCGTCGGCGGCGGTGCGGGCGGACTGGAGCTGGCGACGCGTCTTGGTCGCAAGTTCGGCAAGCGGCGGCTTTCCGTCACGCTGGTCGACCGCAACCGCACCCATATCTGGAAGCCCCTGCTGCATGAAGTGGCATCCGGCGCGCTGAACGCGTCGCACGATGCTGTCGAATACATCGCCCATGCCAGCCGGCACGGCTACCGATATCGCATCGGCGAGGTCGTTGGCATCGACCGTGCCAAACGCCAGGTCTTTGTCGCTCCCAGCTTTGATGACGATGGCAGGCAGATCATCCCGCCGCGTCTTCTGGGCTATGACACGCTGGTGCTGGCCGTCGGCAGCGTCAGCAACGATTTCGGCACGCCGGGCGCCGCGCGTCACGCCATTTCGCTGGATACGGCGGAGCAGGCTGCCCGTTTCAACAAGCGCATGATAGACGCGTGCCTGCGCGCCAACGCGCAATACGAGCAGCTTTCGCCCGGTCAGCTTCATTGTGTCATCGTCGGCGCCGGGGCCACCGGCGTGGAACTGGCCGCGGAACTGCACAAGTCGATGCGGGAGATTGCATCGCACAATCTCGACAACATCGATTTCGAGAGATTGATCCGCATCACCATCGTCGAAGCCGGGCCGCGTATCTTGCCAGCTTTGCCCGAACGCCTAGCGCGCGCTTCAGCACGTCTGCTTGTTGATCTGGGCGTCCAGATACGGTGCGGGATCAAAGTTACCGAAGTGACGGAGGACGGCATCAAGCTTGGCGAGAAATTGTTTGTGCCGGCCGAACTCGTCGTCTGGTCGGCTGGGATCAAGGCTCCGGATTTCCTGAGCGAGCTTGATGGCCTCGAAACGGACAGCATCAACCGGCTGGTCG
>NZ_JBFULQ010000183.1:0-10169 GCF_054049815.1 Mesorhizobium sp. P5_C1
GCACCAATGCGGTTAAATTCCGGTGAGATGGTAGAGCAGCTGACTCTTAATCAGCGAGCCCACGCCGCGCCTTTCGCATCTTAGGCAAGGGGATTCACCCCAGCCRTCCGAGCACTGGGAAATTCTCGAGCAGCCAGTAGGATACGGTCTGTACGCCGCCAGTGAGGAAAAACACCCCGGCGACGACCAGCAGCGCGCCAATGGCTTTCTCGACGCGGCCGAGATGGACTCGGAATTTGCCGAGGAAGCGCATGAAGGCGCCCGAAAACAGCGCCGCGATGAGGAACGGGATGCCGAGGCCAAGCGAATAGGCGGCGAGCAGCAGCGCGCCCTCGCCCACTGTCTCGCGGCCGCCGGCCAGCGTCAGGATCGGCCCCAGCACCGGGCCAATGCAGGGCGTCCAGCCGAACGCGAAGGCCAGTCCCATGACATAGGCGGCGATCGCACTTGCCGGCTTGCCCTGCGACTGGAAGCGCGCCTCGCGCGACAACAGTGGAATGCGCAAGATGCCGAGGAAATTCAGGCCCATCAGGATGATCAGCACGCCAGCGGCCATCGCCAGCGGCTCCTGCCAGACCCGCAGCCAGTGGCCGATGGTCGAGGCGCCGGCGCCGAGCGCGACGAACACGGTCGAGAAGCCGAGCACGAAGGCGATCGAGGCATAGAGCAGCGCGCCGCGCGCGCCCTCACGAGCCGTCACGCCCGCATTGCCACGAAAATCGTCGACCGAGACGCCGGCCATATAGCAGAGATAGGGCGGCACCAGCGGCAGCACGCAGGGTGACAGGAACGAGATCGCTCCCGCCCCGACCGCGCTGACATAGCCGATGTCCAATGCCATTACAAAGCTCCGACCGTTCCGGCGCCGATATAGGCTCGACCTTGCTTCTCCACCAATCACCATTTTGTGGCAAGTCGTCGCGGCATGTGCAGGTCGGGGAAGAAACGCCGGCTCGCAAGCGTTGATACAGCGAGGCCGCGATTTCCCGCGCGCCTCCAGATATCAGCCAGGGAGATTTCCATGAAAACCATAACCGTAGGGCTGGCCGCGCTTTTGCTGAGCACCGCCGCATCCTTCGCCGCCGAGGCGTGGAAGGAAGCTGAGGTCAATGGCACCAAGATCTACACCGACGCCAACGGCATGACGCTTTATACCTATGACAAGGATGAGAAGGGCAAGACCAATTGCTACGACAAGTGCGCCACCAACTGGCCGCCGCTGAAGGCCGAGGCCGGCGCCAAGGCGGATGACGAATGGAGCGTCGTCGACCGCACCGACGGCACCAAGATGTGGGCCTATGACGGCAAGCCCGTCTATACCTTCGTCAAGGACAAGAAGGCGGGCGACATATCCGGCGATGGCGTCGCCGGCGTCTGGCACATTGTCAAGGCCGACTGAGTTCTCAATCCGGGTCCTGCCGCTGGCGGGACTTCGGCTGGCTGCCGGGTATCCCTCCAAACCCGGCGGCTGGCACCAAGCAAGCTCTCATGGCGTCCACCCCTGCGATACCCGGCCGGCTTTCCTCGACTCGGCGGAAAAATGAATCGGGTCGTTTCCGCTGCCTCGCGTCTGCCATCTCCCTTTACCGGAATACTGTGATTTTCTCCATACACTCTAAGAGTGTATTGCTGCGGACAGCCCTGCAATTTGGGCACTTCCCCTTGACCGGATGCAAAAGCGCGGCCATGTGAGCGGCAAATAGAACGAGATTTCGTCGCGCGCAGCGGAATTCTTCTGCCGCATCACAGCTGATATGAGACCTCATGGACGTCGTCGTCGTCGAATCGCCGGCCAAGGCAAAGACAATCAACAAATACCTCGGCAAGAACTACAAGGTTCTGGCCTCGTTCGGCCATGTCCGCGATTTGCCGGCCAAGGATGGCTCGGTACGTCCGGACGAGGATTTCGCCATGTCCTGGGCGGTCGACACCGCCTCGGGCAAGCGGCTTGCCGACATCGCCAAGGCGGTCAAGGATGCCGACGGCCTGATCCTCGCCACCGACCCGGATCGCGAGGGCGAAGCCATTTCCTGGCACGTGCTGGAAGTGCTGAAGCAGAAGCGCGCGCTGAAGGACAAACCGGTCAGCCGCGTCGTCTTCAACGCCATTACCAAGTCGTCGGTGCTGGAAGCGATGGCCAATCCGCGCCAGATCGATGCGCCGCTGGTCGATGCCTATCTGGCTCGGCGGGCGCTCGACTATCTCGTCGGCTTCACGCTGTCGCCGGTTCTGTGGCGCAAACTGCCGGGCGCCCGTTCCGCCGGCCGCGTCCAGTCTGTCGCATTGCGCCTGGTCTGCGACCGCGAATCCGAGATCGAACGCTTCATCCGCGAGGAATACTGGCAAATCGCTGCCCTCCTCGGCACGCCGCGCGACGAGAACTTCGAAGCCCGGCTGACCGCCTTCGATCGCAAGAAGCTGCAAAAGCTCGACATTTCGAACAAGGCGCAGGCAGATGACATCAAGTCGATGCTCGAAGGCGCGACCTTCAAGGCGGTGACGGTCGAAGCCAAGCCGACCAAGCGCAATCCCGGCCCGCCCTTCACCACCTCGACGCTGCAGCAGGCCGCCTCATCGGGCCTCGGCTTCTCGGCCAGCCGCACCATGCAGGTGGCGCAGCGCCTCTATGAAGGCATGGAAATCGGCGGCGAGACGACCGGCCTGATCACCTATATGCGAACCGACGGCGTGCAGATGGCGCCGGAGGCGATCTCGGCCGCCCGTGACGCCATCGCCAAGGAATTCGGGCCCAAATACCTTCCGGAAAAGCCGCGCCTTTATACCACCAAGGCCAAGAACGCTCAGGAAGCGCACGAAGCGATCCGCCCGACGGACTTCATGCGCACCCCAGCTTCAGTCAGGCAATATCTCGATTCCGACCAGATGCAGCTTTATGAGTTGATCTGGAAGCGCGCCATCGCCAGCCAGATGCAGCCGGCCGAGATCGAACGCACCACGGCCGAGATCGAGGCCGTCAACGGCCCCCGCACCGCCGAGCTTCGCGCCATCGGTTCGGTCGTTCGCTTCGATGGCTTCATCGCTGCCTACACCGACCAGAAGGACGACGATACGGAAGACGAGGAAAATCGCCGCCTGCCGGAAATCCGCGCCGGCGAGCAGCTTGCCCGTCAGGCGATCAACGCCACCCAGCACACCACCGAGCCGCCGCCGCGTTACTCCGAAGCCTCGCTGATCAAGAAGTTGGAAGAGCTCGGTATCGGCAGGCCGTCGACCTACACGGCGATCCTGAAGACGCTCGAGGACCGCGACTACGTCACCATCGACAAACGCCGGCTGGTGCCGCAGGCCAAGGGCCGGTTGTTGTCGGCCTTCCTCGAAAGCTTCTTCGAACGCTATGTCGAATACGACTTCACCGCCTCGCTTGAGGAGAAGCTCGACGAGATCTCCGACGGCAAGCTCGCCTGGAAGGACGTGCTGCGCGATTTCTGGAAGGATTTTTCAGGCGCCGTTGCCGACATCAAGGAATTGCGCGTCACCGACGTGCTCGACGCGCTCAACGAGGAACTGGCCCCGCTGGTGTTTCCCACGCGTGAGGACGGCTCCAATCCGCGCATCTGCCCGAAATGCGGCACCGGCAATCTGTCGCTGAAGCTTGGCAAATTCGGCGCCTTTGTCGGCTGCTCGAACTATCCCGAATGCTCCTTCACCCGCCAGCTCGGCGATGCCGCCAACCCCAATGGCGAGAACGGCAATGGCGAGGACGGCACCAAGGTCATCGGCAAGGACCCCTATACGTCAGAGGAAATCACGCTGCGCAGCGGCCGCTTTGGCCCCTATCTGCAGCGCGGCGACGGCAAGGAGGCCAAGCGCTCCAGCCTGCCCAAGGGCTGGACGGCTGAAACCATCGACCACGAGAAGGCGCTCGCCCTGCTGTCGCTGCCACGCGATGTCGGCCAGCACCCGGAATCCGGCAAGATGATCTCGGCCGGGCTCGGCCGCTATGGTCCGTTCGTGCTGCATGACGGCACCTACGCCAATCTCGACAGCATCGAGGACGTGTTCTCGATCGGCCTCAACCGCGCCGTGTCGGTGATCGCCGAGAAGCAGTTGAAGGGCAAGGGCGGTCGCAATGGCGGCACAGCCGCCGCCTTGAAGGAGCTTGGCGACCATCCCGATGGCGGCGGCAAGATCGTCGTGCGTGACGGCAAATACGGGCCTTACGTGAATTTTGGCAAGGTCAATGCCACCCTGCCCAAGGGCAAGGATCCGCAATCGGTGACGGTTGAGGACGCGCTGGCGCTGATAGCCGAGAAGGAAGCCAAGGGCGGCGGCGGCAAGAAGCCGTTCCGCAAGGCGGCAGCGGCCAAGGCGCCGGCAACCGGAAAGACGACGGCCAAGAAAACGGCGGGCAAGAAGCCGGCCGCGAAGAAAAAGGGGTAGGACGGCGTGGCGCGCAGGATCACCGGTAGAAGCCACGGCGATCCGCGCACCGCTGACACGAGGGCCAAGGTCAAGGACGACTATCGGCCCTCGCGTGACGAAATCCTGCGCTACATCGCCGAAAATCCCGATCGCGCCGGCAAACGCGACATCGCCAAGGCGTTCGCGTTGCGCGGCGACGACCGCATCTGGCTGAAGGATATTTTGCGCGACCTGCAGGACGAAGGCGTCCTGACCAAGGAGCGCAAAAAACTCGCCCGCGTTGGCGCCCTGCCCCACGTCGCCGTGCTCGATATCTTTGGCCGTGACGGCGACGGCATTTTGCTGGCGCATCCAGCGGAAGCCGTCGGCACTGGTGAGCCACCCGTTGTCTCCATCCGGATCTCGCGCAGCGGCAACGGCCCGGCGCCCGGCATCGGCGACCGCGTGCTGGCCAAGACCTTTCCGACCAACGAAGCGACAGGCCCAGCCTATACCGGGCGGGTGATGAAGATCTTCGAGAAGCGCAGCGATGCGGTTCTCGGTGTCTTTCGCATCTTGCAGGACGGCACCTTCCGCATCGAGCCGGTCGAGCGGCGCCAGCCCGAACTGATCGTCGACAAGGAATTCCAGAACGGCGCCAGGAACGGCGACCTCGTCGAGGTCGAGCCGGCGCGCGCCTCCCGCTATGGGCTGCCTAGAGCCAAGGTGCTCAACGTGCTGGGTTCGCTGACCAGCGAAAAGGCGGTCTCGATGATCGCCATCCACGCGCATGACATTCCGCATATTTTTCCTGCCGACGTCATCGCCGAGTCCGAAGCGGTCAAGCCCGCAACGATGGATCACCGCGAGGACTGGCGCGACCTGCCGCTGGTCACCATCGATCCGGCCGACGCCAAGGACCATGACGACGCCGTCTTCGCCACATCGGATCTCGACGAGAAGAACCCTGGCGGCGTGGTCGCCACAGTGGCGATCGCTGATGTCGCCGCCTACATCCGCTATGGCACGGCACTCGACCGCGAAGCGCTGAAACGCGGCAATTCGGTCTATTTCCCGGATCGCGTCGTGCCGATGCTGCCCGAGCGCATCTCCAACGATCTCTGCTCGCTGCGCGAAGGTCAGGACCGCCCAGCGCTGGCGGTGCGCATGGTTTTTTCGGCCGACGGCCGCAAGCTGAGGCACTCCTTCCATCGCGTGATGATGAAGTCGGCGGCAAAACTTGCCTACCAACAAGCCCAGGCGGCGATCGACGGCGTGCCGGACGACAAGACCGGTCCGATCCTCGACACCGTGCTGAAGCCGCTGTGGGACGCCTATGCGATCCTGAAGCGAGGCCGCGACGGCCGCCAGCCGCTCGAACTCGACTTGCCGGAGCGCAAGATCCTGCTCAAGCCGGATGGCACCGTCGATCGCGTCATCGTGCCGGAACGGCTTGATGCACACAAGCTGATCGAAGAATTCATGATCCAGGCCAATGTCGCCGCGGCAGAGACGCTGGAGGCGAAGAAGCAGGCGCTGGTCTACCGCGTCCATGACGCGCCTTCGCTGGCCAAGCAGGAATCGCTGCGCGAATTCCTGCAGACGCTTGGCCTGTCTCTGGCGCGCGGCGCGCAGATGCGGCCAAGCCAGTTCAACGGCATTCTGGAGGGCGTGCGCGGCGCCGACAATGAAGGCCTGGTCAACGAGGTGGTGCTGCGCTCGCAGAGCCAGGCCGAATATTCGCCCAAGAACATCGGCCATTTCGGCCTCAACCTCAGGCGCTACGCGCATTTCACCTCGCCGATCCGCCGCTACGCCGACCTCATCGTGCACCGCGGACTTATCGCCGCACTCGGCCTCGGTCCGGGCGGGCTGACGCAGGACGAGGAGGCACGGCTCGAAGACATTGGCGTGCTGATCTCAGCCACGGAACGGCGCGCAATGGCGGCTGAGCGCGACACAGTCGACCGGCTGATCGCCGCCTATCTCGCCGAGCGAATCGACGACCGGTTCGACGCCCGCATCTCCGGCGTCACCAAATCGGGACTATTTGTCCAATTGCCGCAGTATGGCGCAGATGGTTTCATCCCGGTGTCAACTTTGAATGGCGATTACTATATATACGACGAAGCCGCCCGCTCCCTGTTCGGAGAACGTTCGGGCAAAGGCTACCAACTCGCGGATCGCGTTGAGGTCCGGCTCGTCGAGGTGGCACCAATGGCCGGCGCGATGCGCTTCGAGATGTTGACCGACCCGAAGCCTTTGCCAGGTTCCAAGCGGTCGTTTCACAAGGCCAAGGGCCGCGCCCGCGCGTCGCAATCGCGACCGGGTTCGCGCGGCAGGAGAAGATGATGGCAACAGCCATGGAAGACCAGGTTTTCGGCGGCGAACATCACTCGGGTCGGGCCGCCCGCCCGCTGTGGACGGCGATGAAACGCGGCATGCTCGGCCGCTGCCCGCATTGCGGCGAAGGCAAGTTGTTTCGCGCCTTCACCAAGACCGTCGATAAATGCAGCGTCTGCGGCGAGGAATTGTACCACCACCGCGCCGACGACCTTCCAGCCTATCTCGTCATCGTCATCGTCGGCCACATCGTGCTTGGCGCCTTCATGGCTGTCGAGGCGACATCGACACTGTCCACCTGGCAACACATCGCCATCTGGGTACCGCTGACCATCATTCTGGCGGTGGGGCTGCTACAGCCGGTCAAGGGTGCCGTCATCGGACTGCAATGGGCCTTCTATATGCACGGATTCGGCGGCGAGCATGACGGGATCGACCCCCATCCCGGGGTCTAGGTCAAAGTTGGCTGCGCTCGCTGGTGCAACACACCGACCGTGAAAGGCCACTTTCGCTTGCCAGAAGTTTCCGCTAGGTCCTGCGCATGGACGGTATGACCAAGGCGGAAGTCGACAGGATCGAGCGGAGCATGATCGCTCATAGCGACCAGCCAATTCGTCCGCGCGACGCGGCGACCCTGATCCTGCTCGACCGCGAGGGCGACGAGGTGCTGGTCCTGATGGGCCGTCGTCATGCCGGCCACGCCTTCATGCCAGGCA
This sequence comes from Mesorhizobium sp. P5_C1, assembly GCF_054049815.1. Classification (NCBI taxonomy): domain Bacteria; kingdom Pseudomonadati; phylum Pseudomonadota; class Alphaproteobacteria; order Hyphomicrobiales; family Phyllobacteriaceae; genus Mesorhizobium; species Mesorhizobium sp. P5_C1. The sequence goes on from NZ_JBFULQ010000183.1 coordinate 7,422, forward strand.
AGTTCGTGTTTCCCGGCGGCCGCACCGATCCGGCCGACAGCCGCATCGCGGTCGCCGCTGTATTGCATCCGGAGCAGGAGGCAAAGTTGCTCGCCGGGCCGGGCCGCACAAGTGCTGCGCGGGCCCGCGCCATTGCCTTGTCGGCGATTCGCGAGACCTATGAGGAAGCCGGGCTGCTGATTGGCCGCAAAGGTGCTTTCATCACCGCCAGACCCGATTGGCAGGGCTTTGCCGAACACGGCGTGCAACCCTCTCTCGACATGCTGCGCTTCGTCGCGCGCGCCATCACGCCACCCAACCGGGTGCGCCGCTTCGACACACGTTTCTTCAGCGCCTGGCGCGATGACGTCGCCGTCGAACTGCCGGGTGGCGGCCCGACCAATGAACTCGAAGAACTGGTCTGGCTGCCGCTGGCCAAGGCCAGGGAAGCCGACATACCCGACATCACCCGAACGATCCTGGACGAGCTCGAAAAGCGCCTCGCCCATGATCCGCAGTTGCGTCCGGGCGGTCCTGTGCCCTTCTACCGGCTAGTCCGCAACCGCTTCACCCGCGAAATTCTGTAGAACATCGAGTATTCAGACATCCCATGACGGTCGATACCCAACCACAGGGCGACGAACGCGTACACTGGCTGCCGATGGTGGCGGCGATCTCGTCGATCAGCGTCGTCGGCATCGCCATCGGCCTCGGTATGCCGCTGCTCAGCGTCATTCTCGAAACGCGCGGCCATTCGGCGTCGATGATCGGCCTCAACACGGCCGTCGCCGGCCTAGCCTCGATCGCCGGTGCCCCGCTGGCGACGCCACTCGCCATGCGCTTCGGCGTGGCCTGGACGATGATTGCCATGATTGCCACCGGCGCCCTGGCCTTCGTCGGCTTCCACTTCGCGCCGGATTTCTGGATGTGGTTTCCGCTTCGTATCGTGCTGCACATCGCGCTGACGGTGCTGTTCATCCTGTCCGAGTTCTGGATCAGCACCTCGGCGCCGCCGCATCGACGTGGCCTTGTGCTCGGCATCTACGCCACTGTCCTGTCGCTCGGCTTTGCTGCGGGACCGTGGCTGTTTGCCCATCTCGGCAGTTCGGGCTTCAGGCCATTCGGCGTCATCATCGCATTGGTGACGCTGGCCGCCATTCCGGTGCTGGCGGCGCGCAATGAGAGCCCGACCATCGCTTCTGATGGCGAAACCAGCAATTTCCTGCGCTACATCTGGCTGGTGCCGTCAGCAACCGCTGCCGTGCTGGTGTTCGGCGCCGTCGAAACCGGCGGCTTTGCGTTGTTCCCGGTCTATGGCAACCGCATCGGCTACTCCGAGGCCGACGCAGCCCTTCTCCTGACCATGATCGGCCTCGGCAATGTGCTGCTGCAGATCCCGATCGGCATGATCAGCGACCGCGTCAGCGACCGCCGCTATCTGCTGATTGCCTGCGCCACTGTCGGCCTTGCCGGCACGGTCTTCATGCCCTTCTTTGCGCAGAACTGGCACCTGATGGCGGCCCTTCTGTTCGTCTGGGGCGGCGTCGTTGCAGCCATGTACACAATCGGCCTTGCCCATCTCGGCTCGCAGCTCTCCGGCCACGAGCTGGCGTCGGCCAACGCCGCCTTCGTGCTCTGCTACGGCGTTGGCATGGTGCTCGGTCCGCAAGCGATCGGCATCGGCATGGATGCGTTCGGTCCATCCGGCTTCGGCTGGTCGCTCGGCCTGTTCTTCGCCGCCTACATCGGCCTGGTCAGCGTCAGGCTGGTCCGCAAGATCCTGCTGTAGCGCCACGCTGCTTCCGGCCTGCATTTCACGCGGCGACACGACAGGCTGCTGACAGAACCGTGTCAGCAGCCTCCGGTTATAAGGCTCCCTCAAAATATCTGAAGTTGAGGATCCTCCCATGATCGACAGCGGCTTTGAAACCACTTCGTTGCGAATGACACTGCTCCTGCTGGTGACCTTTCAGGCGCCGGCCGCCGATGTCGACCGCATCATGGATGCGGTGGTGGCGATAGCGCCGCTGGCGATGGGCAAATATGACCGCAACGCCTACCAGTCGGCACATGGCATCGAACGCTACAGGCCGCTCGACGGGGCGGCCGCCGGCGCCGAGACCGAGTTGCGGCGTCGCCCCGGCACAGTCGAGGTTTCGTTCGAACTGCCCGACGACCAGGTGCTGGCCGCGCGCGTCGTCGAGGCGATTTTCCAGGCGCACTCCTACCAGGAGCCGGTGATCCGCATCCAGCCGATCCTGGCCAGCCGCTCCAAGGGGCTGGACGACCGCGCCAATCCGAATCGCTGGTGGAACACCACCGGAGACTGGAAGAAGGTTGGGGCGCCCGCGAGAGAAAGCGCATGATTTGAGGCTACTGGCCTGCTCCGGCGGGTGGTACAAGCTTCGCCGGGCTTGACTTTCCAGGCACGTTCTTTATGTGTCGCGCCAAGTTTCCCGCGTCCGGGTGTTTCCCCGTGCTCCAGCGGCCAAAACCCCACGAACATAACGGACTGAAATCATGGCCAAAGCCGCAAACATCAAGATCAAGCTTCTGTCGACCGCCGACACCGGTTTCTTCTACGTGACCAGCAAGAACAGCCGCACCAAGACCGACAAGCTGTCGTTCCGCAAGTACGACCCGGTCGCCAAGAAGCACGTCGAGTTCAAGGAAACCAAGATCAAGTAATCTGGTTTCTCCAAAAATGCCGAAACGCCGCCCAATGGGCGGCGTTTTCGTTTGCAGGACCATCGGACGGCAGTCCATTGC
>NZ_JBFULQ010000184.1:0-10116 GCF_054049815.1 Mesorhizobium sp. P5_C1
GCGCAGACGGTTACGGCTTCAAGTTCTGGATGTTTCCAGCCGGATCGCCCTGCTGTTGCTGGTCAGTTTGCGTCCTGCGCCGCGGAAGCAGCTGCTGCAGGACGTTCGGGTTCAGCAGGCCTGGTTCCAATTGGCCACGGATCGGCCTGCAGTTTGGATAGCGCCCGATCGTGCCTTCCGGGCAGTGCCGCTTGATGATCGGCTGGCACTGGCCATTGATCATCTGCGAGCCCGGCGCGCACTCCTCCACCTGCGGCCTGGATCTGCGGCATGCGCCGTCGATCACCTCGGTCCCGCGCGGACAGACACACTCGCCGCGCTTGTTGTGGACCTGGCCGCGTATGTCGCACTGCTCCACCGGCGGCTGTTTGCGCCGGCAGGCATTGCCTTGCACCTCGGTACCCCTCGGGCAGACACAATTGCCGTTGGCGTCGTGGACCTGGCCACGGATGGTGCATTGCTCGGGCTGCGGCCGGATCGGTCGGCAGGCATTGGCCCGGACTTCCGTACCTTTCGGGCAGACACAATCACCATCGGCATTGTGGACCTGGCCACGGATGGTGCACTGCTCGGGCTGCGGCCGGATCGGACGGCAGGCATTGCCCCTGACTTCCGTACCCTTCGGGCAGACACAATCGCCATCGGCATTGTGGACCTGGCCACGGATGGTGCACTGCTCAGGCTTCGGCCGGATCGGACGGCAGGCATTGCCCCGGACTTCCGTACCCTTCGGGCAGACGCAATCGCCGTCCGAATTGTGGACCTGACCGCGGATCGTGCACTGCTCAGGCTTGTCGGTCTTGACGCACTTCCCGTTTTGAAGCCCGGTTCCGCGTGGGCAGACGCAACGTCCGTCCTGGGTGCGGATCTGGCCTTCGAGCAGCACGCAGGGCCGCGGCTTTGGCTCGACGATGACACCACCGTCGGGCGAGCACTGGCCGTTGCGGAAGGTGGTGCCTTGCGGGCAGACACATCTGCCGGCGTCGTTCATGACGAAACCTGGCGAGCACTCGTTCTTCACCTCATGCGTGATGGTGAAGGGATGGCACGCATAGGCCTTGCCGCGGTCGCCCTGGACATTGGCCTGGTCGCCGGGAAGCATGTCGCCGCCTTGCACCCGTGTGTCGGGAGACAGGACGCCGACGCAGTTCTGGCCGCTGACATTGCCCTGCAGATTGGCCAGGCGGCCGTCGTCGGGAATGACCACGGTGACTTGGTGCACCTGGCTCTCCCCGGCGCCGAGCGTCAGGTTGGCAATGCAGGACAGTGGCAAGGTCGCCGGTTCCGGCGAGCAGCCGAAAGGCGGATCGATCGAGGTGATCGCAACGCCGTCCAACCTGCCGAGACCTTCGACGCCGATCGCATCACCGATGCGAACCGGACCGGAGAAGGGGCTCGTCCCGTCATTCGTGATGGTGATCTCGAACGAGCAGGGCTGGCCGAGCTTGCATTCGCGGTCGCCGGTCTTTTCGACGCGGATGATCGAAGAGCCGCCGCCCTTGGCGCAGGCCTGGCCGATCGGATAGACGATGTCGTCGCCGGGGGCCGGACCATACGAACCCCGCGCGCAGTTCTCGAACTCGCCGTTCGCCGAAACCGTCACGTCGAAGTGACGGCTGGTTCCAGGTGTCATGACGGCACCGGGAATCTGGCACGACAGCGTATTGGCCGGAACCGGTCCGCACGCCCATTCCGCGCCGTCGGGGGTGACGGTCTGGATCTGGACGGGCGCGCCGCCCGCCACCAGCGTGGCGGCGTCGTTGACCCGCACCGGACCGGTGGGGGCAGCGGTGCCGGCATTGACGACGGTGATGCGGCAAGAGACGACCGCGGCACCGGCCAGCGAGCCATTGCACACCTTGGTGATGCGCAAGGCGGGCTTGCCGCCATTGGGGTGACGAATGCGTTCCTTGGCGCAGGCCTTGTTGTTGGTGAGGTCGGTTTCACCGGGGATGGCCTTCACCTCGGCGCAGTTCTCCACCGTGTCGGACTGATAGCCGGTCGGCATGACCGCCTTGACGAAGATCGGCGTCGAGGCGCCCGGTGCGAGCGAGATGCCCGCATTGTCGCAGCGGAACTGGCCGGGGCCGGTCGGGCCGCATGTCCATGGCGGGGTCGGGCCGAAGGTCGAGGAGGCCGGCGCGCCGCCTGGATAGCTGTCGATCACCGTCAGCGGCCCATTGTAGGTGAAGGTGCCGTTGTTGATGATATCGATCACGAAGGTGCAGATGCCGTCGGCCGTGCAGACCTCGGTGCGGGCACGCTTCTTGAGGATCAGGTCGACCTTCTTTTCGACCGGTGGCTGGCATTCGCGATCACGATCGCCACGCCGGCAGATCGGGATCGAGGCACAGCCGCGATCGTTCGACTGGCTGCCGAACAGCGACTTGCCGCTGGCCGCATAATTGTAGGTGGCGCAGTTGCGCAGCACGCTGCCTTGCCAGCCGCCAGCCGGCTTGAAGCCAAGCTTGAGGTCGACGAAGGCTCCCGGATTGAGCGTGGTCACCGGATAGGTGCACGTCATCGGGGTGGTGCCGGGTACGCAGACCCAGGGCGGATTGGGCCCTGAATTGAGCGTCGAGCCGGCCGGCAGCGTCACCTCGTCGAGCACGATCTTGCCGTGATAGGCACCGGTGCCGACATTGGTCACCCTGATGGTGAAGTCGCAGCCGCCGCCCATCGTGCAACGCTGGACTTCGGCACGCTTTTCAACCTTGAGGTCCGGTTCCTTGTCCTTGGGCGGGCATCTCTGGTCGCGCGGGATGACGATGTCGATGGTCTGCGTGCAGCACAGGCCCCAGCCTTCCTCCGGGCCGGCATAGGTTTCGATGCCGGTGACGATGAGGTGGATGACATCGCCGGGTGACGCGCCAACGATCTTCCAGTTGAGCACGCCGCCGCCCGCCGGCACCAGCTGGGTGTCGGGGATGATGGTGATGCCGGGTGTCGTCGTCGACACCTGCACCCATTTGCCGCCCATCTCCGGGCCGACCGGCATGTGGTAGATGAAGGCGCCGCCACCGGGCACGCAATCAACCGTGCCGCGCTCCACCTTGAAGCATTCCTTGCCGGGAGGCGGCGGTGGCGGATTGCACTTGGTGACATCGATCTTGATCGAGGTCTTTTCGCCGGTCTTGAAGTCGCCGTCGTCGGGCTTGCTCGGATCCTGCGACGAGATGATGATCCCCGTGCCGGCTTCCGGCGTCACCTTGATCATGCCCTGGTTGTCGACGATGGTCGGCGAAGGAAACGCCGCATGGTCGATCTTGGCCGTGATCTGGAAGGTGATGACGCGCTCGTTGGGAGCGCCGACGCCGTCGAGATCGGAGGCGGAAATCCGGAAATCGGAAACCGTCGCCGTGTCGTTGGGATTTGCCGATGTGCTGATCGTTGCACCCGGCAGTGGTCCGCCGGCCGCATCCGTGCCGTCGCCGGACACATTGACGTTGACGATCTCAAGGCCGTGCGGAAGCTGGTCCTTGAAGTCGAGTCGCGCCTTTTTCAGTCTGGCCGCGAAGCCAGGGTCGGCAAAACCCTGCGGGTCGCCGCGCAGGCCGAAGCTCAGGGAATAGACGACATAGTCGCAGCCTCTCTGGGTGCCCTTCTTGGTGAAAAAAGGCACGACCCGGCCCGGCTCCGGATTGATGATGCGCGGATTGTCGAGGTCGAGTCTGGGCTCCGTAATGACGGTGTAGAACTCTTCGGCGAAGCCTTGCACCGGGGTCAGGGTGGCGACCGCGATACCGGCCGCCATCAGCCAGCGCGCGCCGCGCCTGGCGAGTGACAGGGGTTTCATGATCGTCTCCAAGACGGTTGACTGCTTCGACTGGTTGCTCGTTGCGAGCGGGGAAAGTGCGAGATTTTTCATCTTCCCCTCCTCAACGTTCGCAGCTGACGGCTGGGGTTCTGAGCGGCAAAGTCATCTTGCAGCAAGGGTAGTAGCCACCCTTGTCCTTGTCGGACTTCCTGTAGAAGCAGAGCCCAACATCGACTGTGTCGCCCGGATAGTGGCCGGTGATGCCGATCGTGTATGGCGTGCCGGGCGCATGCGACATGGGGGAAGTCACCCCGACGCCTGGCGTCCTGGACTGGGCCTTGATCGAATCGCCGCCGAAGCCGGCATGGTCATGGAGATAGAGATCGGCCTCGAGGCCGGAAGGCGTGCAGTAGTACTGGACGTCCTCGACATCGAGACAGGGAGGCAGATTGCCGGGCGGTGGGAAGTCCGGCGGGTAGAAGGGGGGCAGATAGCCACCCGGGATTTCTTCATAATAGCCGGCGCGACCTTCACAGGGATGCCAGACCGCGACGTCGCCGACATGGCCTTCCACTTCGGGATCTTCGAAATAGCCGTCGAAATCGACGAACCAGGAGCCGAAGGGCGGCACGTTGGCCGGTTTGACCAGCTCCCTGGGCGTGATCTGCACGCCGTGCACGGCCAGCGGCCCGCCGGCGGCGAGCTGCTCGGCGAGCGCCGGATTGTCGCGCAGCTTGTCGCCGGTGTTGACAAGCGTCTGCGTGCAGACCGAGGTGTCGAGATTGCCGTCGGCATCATAGCCATATTGCAGGTCGAGACCGCCGGCCGACTGCCGGTTGCCTTGCGGGAAGCCTACCGCATATTCCTGCGGCACTTCGACCCAGACCGATTCCGTCGCCGGATCGTCCGGATTCTCGCGCCAGTAGCGAATGACCTCGCCCTTGCCGGAATCGGCGAACTGGCTGTAATCATAGCGGTTTTCGACCGGGCCGCGCTGTGCCAGATACATGAAGCCGCTGTTGTCGAAGGCGATGTCGGTGACGGCGTAGTCCTTGTCGGCCTTGACCGTCAGTTCCCAGCGCGGATCGCCGGCGAAGGTGCCGTCGCGGGCAATGCCGACCGACCAGATTTCCGACTTTTCGCCAACCGAATAATAGAGCCGGCCGCCGTGATAGGAGACGCCCCAGACGCGGCGCTCGTCCTGCGTGTAGCCCCAGCTGTCGGGGTCTTCGCTGTCGAAGGCCGCGCCCTGTATGTCCATCACCGAACCGTCGTCTGCGACCGGGGCCAGCCCGTGCGCCGGACGCCCGGCAACGCCATGGTCGAAGCTGTCGATCAACCTGCCTTCGGCGTCGATGCGATGGATCAGGCCGGTGTCGAGGTCTGAGGCAAAGAACTGGCGGTGGATGGGATCGAAAGTGAGATTGCCGATGCCGGGACCGCTGTTGGTGTCGATGTCGGCAAACTTGGAGACCTGGCCGGTGATACCGTCGATCTTCCAGATGGTACCCGGCCCGCCACCGTTTTCAGTGCCGAACTGGCCATCCATGAAGGTGGCGCCGGCCGCGCCGCGGCGCTGCCGCTCCGGCCTTCCATCGCTATCGGCATCCGGCGTGACGATACGGATGCCGTGCAGCGAGGTGGCACCGGCATAGAGATTGGGAACGCCCGACGGAACACCGTCGCGCACGCCGTCATCATAGGTGAGGCCGAACACCTGGCCGATCTGTTCGGCCGTCACCTCGAAGGGCGGCGGCGTGGAGACGAGCTGGCCGGCGGCCGGCCCGCCGAGATGCGAGACGTCGAACACGCGCAAGGTGGCGCGCGTGGTGTCGATGAAGGTTTCGTCGACCGGATCGACACCGGGCGGCAGGCCCTCGTCGAAATTGGGAATGATGGTGCCGGAAAAACCGGTTACCGCCATCGAGCCGGGATATATGATCTGGGTGTCCTGCGCCCGTGCTGCGTCACCCAGCCAAAGGCCGGCAGTGAGTGCCAGCGCCAGCAATCCGCCCGGATGCATGGCGTGGCGCAGGCCGCTGTTGAGAGAAGACACGAACGTGCCGCGGACGCGAGACATGAAGCTACCCCCGTTAGCCACGGGAGAAACATCCGGCGTTGCCGCGCAAACCAGGGCAAGGCGCGGTGGTCCGGCACGTTCTTCCCTGATCGAATTGTCTGCTTTCCTCATCTTGACGATACGCCTGCTCTTACGCAGGGTCAACGGAATCAACAGGAAGCCCAGGGCGTCGACCTCGTCTCGAAGGCGGTGGTCGCGCCGAGTTCCTGTTGTTCCCGGAGACCTCAGAGCCTCTGGGTTAATGGTCATGGGGGCTTCCTTTCCGGGCCGCACAATGCGGCACCTGGACATCAGTCGCGGGCTGAGGTGGAAAGGTTCATGGAAGCCTTGCGCAGAATGCTTGCGCGCGATGCTGCCTGTTCTTATATACGCGCCAAGCCGTTCGGCGCCGGAATGCCGGTTGCCGGAACGGAATTTCTTGTGAACAGGGGCTTTCGTCGGAACGCCTGTACGGGTCCTGAGAGCCTGCTTAGCGGAGAGACTAGAAAAATGGCAAAAGTAATCGGTATCGATCTCGGCACCACCAACTCCTGTATCGCCATCATGGATGGCAAAGAGCCGAAGGTGATCGAGAATGCGGAAGGCGCGCGCACGACGCCTTCCATCGTCGCCTTCAGCGGCGACGGCGAACGTCTCGTCGGCCAGCCGGCCAAGCGCCAGGCGGTCACCAATCCTGAAAACACCATCTTCGCGGTCAAGCGCCTGATCGGCCGCCGCTATGACGATCCGGTGACGGAGAAGGACAAGAAGCTTGTCCCCTACAAGATCGTCAAGGGCGACAATGGCGATGCCTGGGTCGAGGCCGGCGACAAGAAGCAGTCGCCCAGCCAGATCTCGGCCATGATCCTGCAGAAGATGAAGGAAACGGCGGAAGCCTATCTCGGCGAGAAGGTCGAGAAGGCGGTCATCACCGTTCCGGCCTATTTCAACGATGCCCAGCGCCAGGCAACCAAGGACGCCGGCAAGATCGCCGGGCTGGAAGTGCTGCGCATCATCAACGAGCCGACCGCGGCCGCGCTCGCCTACGGCCTCGACAAGAAGGATGGCAAGACCATTGCCGTCTATGACCTTGGCGGCGGCACGTTCGACATTTCGGTGCTCGAGATCGGCGACGGCGTGTTCGAGGTGAAGTCGACCAATGGCGACACCTTCCTCGGCGGCGAGGACTTCGACATGCGCCTGGTCGAGTATCTGGCGGCTGAGTTCAAGAAGGAACAGGGCATCGACCTGAAGAACGACAAGCTGGCCCTGCAGCGCCTCAAGGAGGCGGCTGAAAAGGCCAAGATCGAGCTGTCGTCGACGACGCAGACCGAGATCAACCTGCCCTTCATCACCGCCGATGCGACCGGGCCGAAGCACCTGACGCTGAAGCTGACGCGCGCCAAGTTCGAGCAGCTGGTCGACGACCTCGTCCAGCGCACCATCGACCCTTGCAAGGCGGCGCTCAAGGATGCCGGCCTGAAGGCTGGCGAAATCGACGAAGTCGTCCTGGTCGGCGGCATGACCCGCATGCCCAAGATCCAGGAGATCGTGAAGCAGTTCTTCGGCAAGGAGCCGCACAAGGGCGTCAACCCGGATGAGGTCGTCGCTCTCGGCGCCGCCATCCAGGCCGGCGTGCTGCAAGGCGACGTCAAGGACGTGCTGTTGCTCGACGTGACGCCGCTGTCGCTCGGCATCGAGACGCTGGGTGGCGTGTTCACGCGGCTGATCGAGCGCAACACGACGATCCCGACCAAGAAGAGCCAGGTGTTCTCGACGGCCGAGGACAGCCAGTCCGCAGTGACCATCCGCGTCTTCCAGGGCGAGCGCGAAATGGCCGCCGACAACAAGGCGCTTGGCCAGTTCGACCTGGTCGGCATCCCGCCGGCGCCACGCGGCGTGCCGCAGATCGAGGTCACCTTCGACATCGACGCCAACGGCATCGTCAACGTTTCGGCCAAGGACAAGGGCACCGGCAAGGAGCACCAGATCCGCATCCAGGCATCGGGTGGCCTTTCGGACGCCGACATCGAGAAGATGGTCAAGGACGCCGAGGCCAACGCCGAGAGCGACAAGAAGCGGCGTGCGGTGGTCGAGGCCCGCAACCAGGCCGAGGCGCTGGTGCATTCGTCCGAGAAGTCGCTGAAGGAATATGGCGACAAGGTCTCGGAAGCCGAACGCACGGCGATCGCAGATGCGATCACGGCGCTGAAGGCCGCGGCCGAAGGCGATGACGCGGCCGACATCGAGGCCAAGTCGCAGGCGCTTGCCGAGGCTTCGATGAAGCTTGGCCAGGCCATGTACGAGGCTTCGCAGAAGGAAGCGGCGGAAGCCGACGCCAAGGCGGATGCCGCCAAGGACAGTGACGTGGTCGATGCCGATTTCGAGGAAATCGACGAGGACGACGATAAGAAGAAGTCGGCCTGAACCGTTTGACGGCAAGATAAAGCGAAAAGCCCGGCGCAGGCCGGGCTTTTTTGCAACCCTGGCGGAAAAAATCGCTGAAAAAGACGGACAGAACCGCGCCGGCCCTAGCATCCGGGCAGCACCGCTCCTAAATCGAGACAACGTGCCGGCAAACGACGCAACATATGCATCAAGACGTTGAACATCCGGACTGCGGGAAAAAATGAAAGCTGATTTCTACGAAACGCTGGGTGTCCAGAAAGGCGCCGACGAGAAGGAGCTCAAGAGCGCTTTCCGCAAGCTCGCCATGCAGTTCCATCCCGACCGCAATCCCGGCGATCATTCCTGCGAGCACAAGTTCAAGGAAATCAACGAAGCCTACGAGACGCTGAAGGACCCGCAAAAGCGCGCGGCCTATGACCGTTTCGGTCACGCGGCCTTCGAGCAGGGTGGCATGAATGGCGGCGCGCAAGGCTTTGGTGCCGGCGGCTTCGCCGACATTTTCGAGGATATTTTCGGCGACATGATGGGCGGGCGCCAGCGCCGCTCGTCGGGCGGCCGCGAGCGCGGCGCCGACCTGCGCTACAATATGGAAATCTCGCTGGAGGAAGCCTACGCGGGAAAGACCGCGCAGATCCGCGTGCCAGCATCGATCTCCTGCTCGGAATGCTCGGGCAGCGGCGCCAAGCCGGGCACCCAGCCTGTCACCTGCTCGATGTGCAACGGCCACGGCAAGGTGCGCGCCACGCAAGGCTTTTTCTCCATCGAGCGCACCTGCCCGCAATGCCAGGGCCGCGGCCAGACCATCAAGGATCCGTGCCCGAAATGCGCTGGTCAGGGCCGCGTCACCGAAGAGCGTTCGCTGTCGGTCAACATCCCTGCCGGCATCGAGGACGGCACCCGCATCCGCCTTGCCAGTGAGGGCGAGGCCGGCCTGCGCGGTGGGCCGTCTGGCGACCTCTATATTTTCCTGGCGGTCAAGCCGCACGAATTCTTCCAGCGCGACGGCGCCGATCTCTACTGCAAGGTGCCGATCTCGATGACGACGGCCGCCCTTGGCGGCTCCTTCGAGGTGACGACGCTGGATGGCACGCAGACCAAGGTGAAGGTGCCGGAAGGCACCCAGAACGGCCGCCAGTTCCGCCTCAAGGGCAAGGGCATGCCGGTGCTGCGCCAGCCCAATGTCGGCGATCTCTACATCCAGACCGCGGTCGAGACGCCGCAGAACCTCACTCGCCGCCAGCGCGAGCTGTTGGAGGAGTTCGAACAGCTCTCCTCGCAGGATAATTCGCCCCAATCGAGTGGCTTTTTCACCCGCATGAAGGATTTCTTCGAATCCTTCGGCGAGCGCTGATGGGAATTCTAGGCAAGCCGCGTGATTTCGTGAAATGCGTCGCATATTGAGACGCGACGAAACTTATCTTATCCACGACATGCGTCTGACCGCGCCTTGCCTTGCGCCGCTCAGATGTTAAGTAATTTGGGGGGAGTGCTGAGGAGAGCTTGCATGACACGTCCCGGACTGCGCAAGGCGCTTGCCGAAAAGTTCGACGACGAGCTCAAATTCTTCAAGGGCTGGATCGACAAGCCGAAGACGGTCGGCTCGATCGTGCCGACCAGCTCGGTCACCGCCCGCAAGATGGCCTCGATCGTCAATCCGAAATCCGGCCTGCCGGTGCTCGAGGTCGGTCCCGGCACCGGCGTCATCACCCGCGCCATCCTGGCCCTCGGGGTGCGACCCGAAAATCTCTACGCTGTCGAATATTCCACCGACTTCGTCCGCCACCTGCGGCAACTCTATCCCGGCGTCAACGTCATCGAGGGCGATGCCTTCAACCTCAACGCGACGCTTGGCGAACAGAGCGGGATGATCTTCGATTCCGTGGTTTCCGGC
>NZ_JBFULQ010000185.1:0-10008 GCF_054049815.1 Mesorhizobium sp. P5_C1
CGGCAAAAGTGGCGTCCAACTGGTACATCGTGTATCCATAGCCAAATGGGTATATACCTGATTGGCTATATACAGGTGAACGCCGCTCGTCAACCGCACATCCGGATTTCGTGGCGCATTGCAAAATTGTGGCCAGACCAGGCTTGCGCGTCTATAAGGCCTGCGGTCCGAATTCAGCGCCGCCACGCTCCGCATGGAGCGCAGCAAGCCAGCCAAGGAAAATTCATGCCTGCCTATCGCTCCCGCACCACCACCCATGGCCGCAACATGGCCGGCGCTCGCGGCCTCTGGCGCGCCACCGGCATGAAGGATTCCGATTTCGGCAAACCGATCATCGCGGTGGTCAACTCCTTCACCCAGTTCGTGCCGGGCCATGTCCACCTGAAGGACCTCGGCCAGCTGGTCGCGCGCGAGATCGAGAAGGCCGGTGGCGTCGCCAAGGAATTCAACACCATCGCCGTCGATGATGGCATCGCCATGGGCCATGACGGCATGCTCTATTCGTTGCCGTCGCGCGAGCTCATCGCCGATTCTGTCGAATACATGGTCAACGCGCACTGCGCCGACGCCATGGTCTGCATCTCCAATTGCGACAAGATCACGCCCGGCATGCTGATGGCCAGTTTACGCCTCAACATCCCGACCGTCTTCGTCTCCGGCGGGCCGATGGAAGCCGGCAAGGTGGTGCTGGCCGGCAAGACGCAGGCGCTCGACCTGGTCGACGCCATGGTGGCGGCCGCCGACGACAAGATCTCCGACGAGGACGTCAAGGTCATCGAACGTTCGGCCTGCCCGACCTGCGGTTCCTGCTCGGGCATGTTCACCGCCAATTCGATGAATTGTTTGACCGAGGCGCTTGGCCTGTCACTGCCGGGCAACGGCTCGACGCTGGCCACGCATGCCGACCGCAAGCGCCTGTTCGTCGAAGCCGGCCACCTGATCGTCGATCTCGCCCAGCGCTATTACGAGCAGGACGACGAAACCGCGTTGCCGCGCAACATCGCCTCGAAGGGTGCCTTCGAAAACGCCATGACGCTCGATATCGCTATGGGCGGCTCGACCAACACCGTGCTGCACATCCTGGCCGCCGCGCATGAAGGCGAGATCAACTTCGATCAGGACGATATCGACGCGCTGTCACGCAAGGTGCCCGTGCTGTGCAAGGTGGCTCCCGCCAAGGCGGATGTGCACATGGAAGACGTCCACCGCGCCGGCGGCATCATGGCGATCCTCGGCCAGCTCGACAATGCCGGCTTGATCAACCGCGACCTGCCGACCGTGCACACACGCACGCTGGGTGAAGCGCTCGACCATTGGGACATTTCGCGCTCGACCAGCCAAAGCGTGCGCGATTTCTTCCTCGCTGCGCCTGGCGGCGTGCCGACGCAGGTTGCCTTCAGCCAGGACCGCCGCTGGGACGACCTCGACCTCGACCGCGAGAAAGGCGTCATCCGTTCAGTCGAGCACCCCTTCTCCAAGGATGGCGGCCTTGCCGTGTTGAAGGGCAATCTGGCGCTCGACGGCTGCATCGTGAAGACCGCCGGCGTCGACGAATCGATCCTGAAGTTCACCGGCCCGGCCCGCGTGTTCGAAAGCCAGGACGCCAGCGTCAAGGCGATCCTGGCCAACGAGATCAAGGCCGGTGATGTCGTCGTCATCCGCTATGAAGGGCCGCGAGGCGGTCCCGGCATGCAGGAAATGCTCTATCCGACCAGCTATCTGAAGTCGAAGGGCCTGGGCAAGGCTTGCGCGCTGGTCACCGACGGCCGCTTCTCCGGTGGCACCTCCGGCCTGTCGATCGGCCATGTCTCGCCGGAAGCCGCCGAGGGCGGTTTGATCGGCCTGGTGCACGAGGGCGATACGGTCGAGATCGACATCCCGAACCGGACCATCCGCCTAGCCGTCAGCGACGCTGAACTTGCCAGCCGCCGGGCGGCGATGGAGGCCAAGGGGATTGCTGCCTGGAAGCCCGAGGAGAAGCGCAAGCGCAAGGTCACTACAGCCTTGCGCGCCTACGCCGCGATGGCGACCAGCGCGGCCAAGGGCGCGGTCAGGTTCGTGCCGGAGTAAGGCTGGATTCCATCAGCGTGGCGCTGCCCCTCATTGTCCTGCCGGACATTTCTCCCCGTATAGTGACGGGGAGAAAGGCGCCGTCATCAACGATTTCGCCAATTGTAGGCGTTGACAAAGAGCGGCGAGGTCGCAGCATCTCCCTTCTCCCCGTCACTATACGGGGAGAAGGTGCCGGCAGGCGGGCGGCACAAGCGCTGCAGATTCTTTGCCGCCACGATAGGATGCTGATTCTTCAAGCGGGATGACGACGAATGGATTTCGACCTTATCGTTCGCGGCGGTACGCTGCCTGATGGCAGGGTCGCCGATATCGGCATCGTCGGCGAGACGATTGCGGCGATCGAGCCGAAGCTCGATGTCACCGCCGGCACGGCGATCGACGCCAGTGGCAATCTGGTCTCGCCGCCTTTCGTCGACCCGCATTTCCACATGGATGCAACGCTCTCCTACGGCATACCGCGCATCAACGCGTCGGGCACGCTGCTCGAAGGCATCTCGTTGTGGGGCGAGCTGAAGCCGCTGTTGACGCATGAAGCCGTGCGCGACCGCGCCCTTGCCTATTGCGACTGGGCGGTGTCGATGGGTCTGCTTGCCATCCGCACCCATGTCGATGTCTGCGACGACAGGCTGCTGGCGGTCGAGGCCCTGCTCGAGGTCAAGAAGACGATCGCCCCGTACATCGACCTGCAATTGGTCGCCTTTCCGCAGGACGGGTTTTATCGCTCGCCGAAAGCACGGGAAAACACTATCCGCGCACTAGACATGGGCGTCGACATCGTCGGCGGCATCCCGCATTTCGAGCGCACCATGGCAGATGGCACGCGCTCGGTGACGGAGCTGTGCGAGATCGCGGCAGAGCGCGGCCTGATGGTCGACCTGCATTGCGACGAGACCGACGACCCGCTGTCGCGCCATATCGAACAGCTTGCCTATGAGACGCAGCGCCTCGGCCTGCAGGGCAAGGTCGCCGGCTCACACCTCACCTCGATGCATTCGATGGACAATTACTATGTCTCGAAATTGCTGCCGCTGATCGCCGAGGCGGGTGTTTCGGCGATCCCCAATCCGCTGATCAACATCATGCTGCAGGGCCGCCACGACACCTTCCCCAAGCGCCGCGGTATGACCCGGGTCAAGGAAATGCAGGCGCTGGGCATCCGTGTTGGCTGGGGCCAGGATTGCGTGCTCGATCCCTGGTATTCGCTCGGCACCGCCGACATGCTCGACGTCGCCTTCATGGGCCTGCACGTCGCCCAGATGTCGAGCCCGGCCGACATGGCCCGCTGCTTCGACATGGTCACCAATGTCAACGCGTCGATCATGGGGCTCGACCATCTCGGCCTGGCGGTAGGCAAGCGCGCCAGCCTTGTCATCCTGGATGCCGGCAATCCGATCGAAGCCCTGCGCCTGCGCGCCGAACGCCTGTGCGTCATCGCCAGGGGCAAGGTGGTGGCGCAGCGGACGAAGCAGGACACCAGGCTGTCCATCCCGGGCAGGCCCAGCCTGGTGAACCGCAGGCATCGGACGTCGCATCAGGCCCAATAGCATAGGCCAGACCCAGCCGATTCCCGGTTCTGGCCTTGCGGATTTCCGGATTTCTCCTCGTCAAAGCAGCCGCTTCCGTCTACGACGCGGCTCTAAATCAAAGAGATAGAGCATGATGTCGTCCGAAAACCGCTTCACACTTTTCGGCATCATGCTCTAGGAGGAATCGGGATCGGCATGACGCAGCCCGTGGCGCAGAATTCCACAATCAGGAACGTGCTCCTGGCCGGCATCCTTTTGATGCTGGCCGGCGATTTCCTGTTTGCGCTGAACGATGCCATGGGCAAGTGGCTGGTCGCCAGCTTCTCCGTCGGCCAGGTGGTGCTGATCCGTTCTATCGGCGCGTTCTTCGTGCTTGGCCCGATGATCGCCCACCAGGGCACGGCCAAGCTGTTTCACATGGAGCGCCTGGAGCTGCAGCTGCTGCGCGTGGTGATGACAACGCTCGACACGGCACTGTTCTATGCCGCCGTCGTCTACCTGCCGCTTGCCGACGTGATGAGCTTCTACATGGCCGGACCGATCTATGTCGCGGCACTCTCGCATTTGTTGCTCGGCGAAAAGGTCGGCTGGCGCCGCTGGATGGCGATCCTGCTCGGCTTCTGCGGCGTGCTGATCATGCTGAAACCGTCCTCGGCGGCGTTCTCGTTGTCATCGAGCTTCGCGCTCGCCGGCAGCATTGCCTTCGCCTTCGCCATCATCCTCAACCGGCGCCTGCGCGGCACCAGCGACACCAACCTGGTGACATGGCAGACCATCGGCACGATGGTGGTCGGCGGCGTGTTGACCATCGGCGCCTGGCAGACACCGTCAGCGCTCGATTTCGGCGCCATGCTGCTGCTGGGTATCGTTTCATGCGGCGCGCATCTGATGATCACCAGGGCGCTCAAGCTGGCCCCGGCCTCGACGCTGGCGCCGCTGCATTACACGCTGCTCCTGTGGGCGGTGGTGTTCGGGCTGGTGTTCTTTGGTGACGTTCCCGGTCCGCGCATCCTGATCGGCTCAGGCATCGTCGTTCTCGCCGGCCTGTTCATCTTCCACCGCCAGAAAGTGGTCGACACCACTGTGCCGCCCGAAAACGTGCCAAAAGGCGTCAATTAGGGTCCAGATTTCCTGTGCCTAACCCAGGCGTATCGCCGCCAGGTGCCGTGAAAACTCCGGCGTCTCCATCAACGCCTTGCAGCGCACGAACCGTCCGTCGGCATAGGCGCGGAAATCATCGACTGGGTTGTTGTTGGCGAGCTGGATCAGCCCCCACAATGTCCACAACAGATCGCACATCGCCTTGTAGATGACGATGCGGCCGCGCTCGGCCGCTCTGGCCTCGCCGCCGAAATAGGCGTGCATCATCTCTTCGTCCTGCGCCGTATCGAATTTTCCTTCCACGCTGAGGTCGCCGAGATCCCAGAGCGGATCGTTCATGCCCGAATATTCCCAGTCGACGATCCACATCCGCTCGCCTGTATCGAGAAAGTTCTCGCACAGCGGATCGCAGTGGCAGGCAGCGAGGGGCAAGGGATGGGCGGCCAGCGCCGAGCGCACGCTCCCGGCCTCGCGCACCACGTCGTGATAGCCGGTGGGCAGGGCGACGTCCTTGGTCGACAGCACCTTGAGATAGTCGTCGATCATCGCAAACAGTTCGAAGCGGAAGGGAAACACCGCGCTGGAATTGTGCAGTTTGCGGAAGGCCTCGCCGGCCCGCGCCGGACTGCCGGGCCGAACCTTGAATTTCTCCGGCGACATCGTCTCCGCGCCGGCGATGAAGCGCGTCACCATGACCCCGGTGGCGGGATCGACATGCAGCACCTCTGGACTGACCTCCGCCTTTGCCGCTTCGCGCGCCGCCACCGCCTCGTTGGCGCGGTTGATGTATTCCTCGGTGCCCTTGCCGGGAATGCGCAGGCAGAACTCGCCAGCCTTGAAGACCAGATTGGTGAGGCCGCCGAGCCGTTCGAGCGGCCCGGTGTAGCCGGCCAGCATGGGAATGGTGGCCAAGGAAATGTCGGCAAGTGCCGCACGCGCCTCGTCTGTCACCATGCCTGCGCCCCAACGCTGTTATTTGTCGCAGCGACGGTTCCACAATTTTCGTGGTTTGGCTATCATGCGATGCAAGACCGATTGGTGGACAGGACAAAAGTGGCGCACAGCAAACATCGAGGCCCGCTTGCAGCAGCCTACGCGGCGAAGCGGCCAGAGGACGTCGCGGCACTCTATGACCGCTGGTCGCAGACCTATGACGCCGACATGTCGGCCGCCGGCTATCGCCATCCGACGATCTGCCTTGCCTTGCTGGCCCGCCATCTGCCGCGCGGTGCCGCGCCGCTGCTCGATGCGGGAGCCGGCACCGGGCTTATTGGCGAATGGCTTGATATAACAGGCTATCCCTTGGTCGAGGCGCTCGACATATCTGAAGGCATGCTGGCCCAGGCCGCCCGCAAGGGGGTCTATTCGGCGCTGCATTGCCTGGCGCTTGGCGGCAAGCTGCCGTTTGCCGACGATGCCTATGCCGGCATCATTTCGGCCGGCGTCTTCACCTCCGGCCATGTCGGCGCCGAGGGGCTGGACGAGCTGATCCGCATCTGCCGGCCGGGTGGCATCATCGTGCTGACAGTCAAGAACACGCTGTGGGAAGCCGGCTTTGGCGCGCGCATCGCCGAACTCGAAGCGCAAGGCCTTGTCACCCGCGTCGAGGAAACGCGTCCCTACGTCTCCATGCCGGGCGAGGCCGACACCGTGCCAAGCCGCGGTCTCGCCCTGCGCGTCACCTGATCTACGCTTTGACCCCGATCTACGCTTTGACCCTGGCGGCCGTCGGGTCGTACATCGGCTCGAGATGGATTTGGGCCGGCGTCCGCTCCATCGCCACGACCAGTTCATAGTCGCCCGAGGCGAGAAAATCGTCGCTCACCCCGTCGCCGTTGCGCACGTAGCCGTAGCCGATGTTCCGGCTCACCGTGTAGCCATAGCCGCCGCTGGTGAGATAGCCGACCGGCTCGCCATTGCGCAGGATGGTCTCGCGGCCAAGCAGCACGATCTCCGGGTCAACGACCGTGAAGCCGGCAAAGCGTTTCTTCAAGGCCGCGCCGCTGGTCTTCTCGAGCGCGCGTCGTCCGACGAAATCGGTGTTCTTGCGCAGCTTGACCGCCCAACCCAAGCCGGCTTCCTGCGGCGTGTCGTTGGGCGTGATGTCGGAGCCCCAGGCGCGATAGCCCTTTTCCAGCCGCAGCGATTCCAGGGCGCGATAGCCGACCGGGCGGATGCCGTGCTTGTTGCCGGCCGCCATCAGTGCATCGAAGACTTCGCCTGTCGCCTCGATCGGCACATGCAGTTCCCAGCCGAGTTCGCCGACATAGGTGACGCGCAGCGCCCGAATTGTGTGGCCGGCAATGGCAATCTCACGCACATGGCCGAACGGGAAACTGGTGTTCGACACGTCGGYTTCGGTCACGGCAGAAAGCACGTCGCGCGCCCGAGGCCCCATCAGCGACAGCGTGCCGAATTCCTCGGTGACATCGACAAGCGTGGCATCGAGCCCTTCGCCGATATGGTCGCCGATCCATGACAGATCATGGGTGCGGAACCCGGTGCCGGTGACGATGTAGAATTTCTCCTCGGCCAGTCGCGCCACGGTCAGGTCCGCCTCGATGCCGCCGCGCGTGTTGAGAAGCTGCGTGTAGGTCAGCCGGCCGACAGGCTTGCTGACGTCGTTGGCGCAAATCCAGTCCAGCACCTTCAGCGCGTCGGGCCCGCTCAGTTCGTATTTGGCGAAGGAGGATTGATCGAAGATGCCGACCTTCTCGCGCACGTGCCGGTGTTCCTCGCCGACTGCCGCAAACCAGTTCTGGCGACCCATCGAATAGACATCCTGCGGCTCGACGCCTTCGGGCGCGAACCAGTTCGGCCGTTCCCAGCCAAGCTTCGAGCCGAACACGGCGCGCTGCTGTTTCAGCCTGTTGTAAAGGGGTGAGACGATGCGCGGCCGCCCGCTGGCGTACTCCTCATGCGGGAAGCCGATCGTATAGTGCTTGCCATAGGCTTCCAGCGTGCGGTCGCAGACCCACTGCCGGTCCCGGTGCAGGTTGGAAAAGCGCCTGATGTCGACAACCCACAGGTCGAGCGGTGCTTCGCCGTCGACCACCCACTGCGCCAGCACCCAGCCGGCGCCGCCACCCGAGGCGATGCCGAAGGCGTTGAAGCCGGCGCCGACAAACATGTTGGCGCATTCGGGCGCCGCGCCGAGAATGAAATTGCCGTCCGGCGTAAAACTCTCCGGCCCGTTGATCATCTGCTTGACGCCGACGGTTTCGAGCGCCGGCACGCGCGCCATCGCTTGGCGCATGTGCTGTTCGAAATGGTCGTAATCGTCGTCGAAGAGCCGGAACTCCCAATCGTCGGGCACATCTCCGGTCGTCCAGGCCTGCGGGTTCGGCTCGTAGCCGCCCATCACCAGCCCGCCGACCTCCTCCTTGAAATAGGTGCGCCGGTCCGGGTCGCGGATGGTCGGCGCGTCGGTCGCCAGTCCATCGATCTTCTCGGTGATGATGTACTGGTGCTTCACCGGCTGCAGCGGCACGTTGATGCCGGCCATCGCACCCACCTGCCGCGCCCATTGCCCGGCGCAGTTGACCACCTTGTCGCAGGCAATGTCGCCCTTGCTGGTCTTCACCATCGCGATGCGGCCGTCCTTCATTTCGAAGCCGGTGACGCGCACATCCTCGAACAGTTTGGCGCCATGCATGCGCGCGCCTTTCGCCAGCGACTGCGTGATGTCCGAAGGGCTCGCCTGGCCGTCGGTAGGGAGCCAGGAAGCGCCCACCAAATCGCCGGTTTCCAGGAGCGGCCACATCGCCTTGACCTCCGCCGGCGACAGCAATTGCATGTCCATGCCGAAGCTTTTCGCCGTCGTCGCCAGCCTCTTGTACTCGGTCCAGCGGTCGGCATTGGTGGCCAGCCGCAGGCAGCCGGTCATCTTCCAGCCGGTGGCAAGGCCGGTTTCGGCCTCCAGCCCCTTGTAGAGGTCGACGGAATATTTGAGCACGCGGGTGATCGAGGCCGACGAGCGCAATTGCCCGACCAGCCCCGCGGCATGCCAGGTCGAGCCCGAGGTCAGCTTGCCCTGTTCGAGCAGCACCACGTCCGCCTTGTGGTCACGCGCCAGATGATAGGCCGTCGAACAGCCGATGATGCCGCCGCCAATGACGACGATCGCGGCCTGGCTGGGCAATGTCATGATTTTTGTATCCCGTACTTCGTTCTGTAGTTATCGAGCGCGGCTTCGAGCCGCGTCAGGTTCTCCTCGGTGTAGGCGACGTAGTCGATGCCGGGCGCGTCGAGATAGAGTTCGGACACCATGCTCCACATCGCCTCGCGCAGCAGCGAAGCGCATTGCATGGCCGCGTGCGAGCGGCGGATCGCCTGGTCCGGTTCCTTCATGAAATAGGCGGTCAGGAAGGCGAAGGATTCCTCGTCGCTCATGCCGGCATTCGAGGCTACGCCGGCAAGGTCAAACATCGCCGTGTTGAAACCGGCATACTCGAAGTCGATCAGCCATAGCCTGCTGCCGTCGTCAAGGATATTAGCCGGCAAAAGATCGTTGTGTCCAAAGACGATCGGCAGCAATTTCTGCGCGCGCTCCAGCTCGTCAGCCAGCGTGAGCAGGCGCGGCAATTCGCTGCGCTTGCGGCTGCCGCCTTCTTCAAGGGTCCGCGCATAGTCGCGAATGACATGGAACACCCAGAACATGAAGCCGGCGCCGGAGACGTGATTGGGCATCTCCCGGTGGAAACCGCGCATCAGGGCTGCGACACGACCAAGATTGGCGCGCACGTCCTGTGCAAGATAGGTTTTCGCACCAAGGTATTCCGTCACCAGGATGCCCGGTTCGGCATGGAGGACGGCTGGCGCGAAACCGGCGGCATGTGCCGCACGCGCGGTCATCACCTCACGCTCGCGAAAGACGTGATGGAACGGATAGTCCCTGCCGAAGCGCACGACGTGCTTTCCGGCGGCGTCCTTGACCACATAATTGGCGTTGCTGAGACCGCCCGGCAACGGCGCGATCTCGATGTTGCCGGTCCAGCAGGGCAGGGCGCGGATGCGGTCTTCTGCAATCACGGAATCATCCCTGGTTTGCTGAGCGTCGACTTTGCGGAGCGTCGGCAAGGGCGCCATGGACAGCCCAACGACAGCGAGGAGAAAATCTCGTCGGTGCGAGACGCCAGGATCGGTATCCCGCACCGCACCGACGAGCCCCTTGGCCAGGTTTTTGACCCCGGCATCCGCCCCCGCGGATCTGAAAATTCCTTGCGCCAGACACGTTCAAAACTGCCTGGCCAATGAGTTGCGGCTCTGCCATCACCCTCCCGTTGCAGCTCCGAACCCGTGTTTGTTG
>NZ_JBFULQ010000186.1:0-9987 GCF_054049815.1 Mesorhizobium sp. P5_C1
GGACATGATCGCCCAACTCACCAGGGACAGGACGGCCGGCAGTCCGGCATACACCAGACCGGCTATTCCGCGCG
The DNA here is from genome assembly GCF_054049815.1 of Mesorhizobium sp. P5_C1. NCBI lineage: Bacteria > Pseudomonadati > Pseudomonadota > Alphaproteobacteria > Hyphomicrobiales > Phyllobacteriaceae > Mesorhizobium > Mesorhizobium sp. P5_C1. The sequence goes on from NZ_JBFULQ010000186.1 coordinate 75, forward strand.
GGTTGTTGATCTTGGCGGCAGCAGGCGGCCCTATATGGAGCCGCGCGTTGACCAGGGGACGAGCCATGTGTCCCCGAAAATCGGCGACATCGAAAGTCCTGCCTGGCAGGAATATTTCTTCCTCGCGCCCAACGTGCGTTTTACGCGCACGCCTGACTACAAGACCAAGAAGCATCGCCAGCAGAGCGACCCTGTCGTCGAACAGGGCGCTCCAGACGCGCTCCCAACGCAGCAGGCCGTCACACAGCCCATCGTTGACAAGGCACCAGTTGCTCCCTCGCTGCTGGCATTGCCGGTTTCGGTGAAAAGCCGCAATTTGGAAACAGCCCGGTTGCAGGGCAGTAGCGAACCGGCCGCATCAAGGACGTCGCCGCTGGCTGCAGCGTCTGCTGCGCCGGGGCGTGCCAACGACAAGGCACGACGTGTGCCGTCGGTACCTCCGATGACCGCCGCAACGGGACGAGCATCCGTGCGCATGGCCGCCGTCTCTGCAGGCAGCGCCGCGGCCAAGACAGCCAACCCCGAGACACTGCGCTGGCCTCATCTCTCCGATCATGCCTTCTTCGAGGTCATGGCACCCTACCTAGTCGACGTTTCGTCCCAGGCCCGGCCAGCCAGGCCGGCCAATCCGGCGCCGGCCGCCGCTCCGCGCTTTGGTATCATCCCATCGATGGTGGCCGACACCACCTCGCTGTTTCGCGTCATCGAATGGCTTCCAGGCCAGCCCTCGAAACCTTCACCCGATGTCTGGCCGTCCAACTCGAACGAAGCTGTCGCCCAGCCGCACGTGCCGGCGAGCAATGCGCCTCTGCAGGCAGAGACCGCCGCAATCCCCGCTGCGGCAAGGGATGCCGTTGCCGTGCCAATCGTTCGGAGTCGAGACGTCGCCGTGCGGGCCGCGGCCGCGTCCCCACGCTTGCCTCTGGCCGGCAAAATCGTGCCTTCAATGGCGGGGGATTCCTATCAGCTCCCCTCCGAAGAGTTGTTGCAGCAGCCACCGGAGGGGCAGGGGTTCTACATGTCGCAGGAGCGGCTTGAGCAGAACGCCGATCTTTTGGAAAGCGTGCTCGAAGATTTCGGCGTGCGCGGCGAGATCATTCATGTTCGCCCGGGCCCGGTGGTCACGCTCTATGAGTTCGAGCCGGCGCCGGGTGTCAAATCCTCTCGCGTCATCGGGCTCGCCGATGACATCGCCCGCTCCATGTCGGCGGTTTCGGCGCGCGTCGCCGTCGTGCCTGGCCGCAACGTCATCGGTATCGAGCTTCCGAACGAGATGCGCGAGACGGTCTATTTCCGCGAGCTGATCGAATCGGAAGGCTTCCGCAAGACCAGTTGCAAGCTGGCGCTCTGTCTCGGCAAGACCATCGGCGGCGAGCCTGTCATCGCCGAGTTGGCGAAGATGCCGCACTTGCTCGTGGCGGGCACCACCGGCTCCGGCAAGTCGGTTGCCATCAACACCATGATCCTGTCGTTGCTCTACCGGCTGAAGCCGGAAGAGTGCCGCCTGATCATGGTCGACCCCAAGATGCTGGAGCTCTCCGTCTATGACGGCATCCCGCATCTTTTGACCCCCGTCGTCACCGACCCCAAGAAGGCGGTCACCGCGCTCAAATGGGCGGTGCGCGAGATGGAGGACCGCTATCGCAAGATGGCGCGGCTCGGTGTGCGCAACATCGACGGCTACAATGAGCGCGCGGCTGCCGCCCGCGACAAGGGCGAGACGGTGGTGATGACCGTGCAGGCCGGCTTCGAAAAGGGCACCGGCGAGCCGCTTTTCGAACAGCAGGAAATCGACCTTGCCCCGATGCCCTATATCGTCGTCATCGTCGACGAGATGGCCGACCTGATGATGGTCGCCGGCAAGGAGATCGAAGGCGCAATCCAGCGTCTTGCGCAGATGGCGCGTGCTGCCGGCATCCACCTGATCATGGCAACGCAGCGCCCTTCGGTCGATGTCATCACCGGCACGATCAAGGCCAACTTCCCGACCCGGATTTCCTTCCAGGTGACATCCAAGATCGACAGCCGCACCATCCTGGGCGAACAGGGCGCCGAACAGCTGCTTGGCCAGGGCGACATGCTGCACATGATGGGTGGCGGGCGCATTTCGCGCGTGCATGGCCCGTTTGTTTCCGACGCGGAAGTCGAGCATGTCGTGGCGCATCTGAAGGCCCAGGGTCGCCCCGAATATCTGGAGACGGTGACAGCCGACGAGGATGAGGAAGAAGCCGAAGCCGATCAGGGTGCGGTCTTCGACAAGGGCTCCGTTGCAGCCGAAGACAATGATTCCATCTATGACGAGGCGGTCAAGGTGGTGGTGCGTGACAAGAAGTGCTCGACGTCTTACATCCAGCGCCGCCTCGGTGTCGGTTACAACCGCGCCGCATCGCTGGTGGAACGCATGGAAAAGGAAGGGCTGGTCGGTGCACCCAACCATGTCGGCAAACGCGAGATCATCATGGGCCGGCGCCAGCCGGTGAGCCCATCCGACGATGATGGCACCGATTGATCGGCAGGCGCGCCCTTGGCGATTTGAAGTCTTCGGGAGCGCAATAAAAAAGGCCGGTTGCCCGGCCTTTTCTGTTGGAAGCGGTGTGACTTCCGCCGATCGCGGTCTTAGCCGATCGATTGGCCGGTCTTTGCCCAGTCGGCGAGGAACTGTTCCAGGCCCTTGTCGGTCAGCGGATGCTTGACTAGTGCCTTCAGCGTCGCCGCCGGCACGGTGGCGACATCGGCGCCGATCAGTGCTGCCTGCTTGACGTGGTTCACGGTGCGAACCGAAGCTACCAGGATCTCGGTCTGGAAATCGTAATTGTCGTAGATCTGCCGGATCTCCTGGATCAGTTCCATGCCGTCGATGCCCATGTCGTCGATGCGGCCGACGAAGGGCGAGATGAAGGACGCACCKGCCTTGGCCGCGAGCAGCGCCTGGTTGGCCGAGAAGCACAGCGTGACGTTGACCAGGCGGTTCATCTCGGTGCGGATCGTCTTGCAGGCCTTCAGGCCGTCGAGCGTCAGCGGCACCTTGATGCAGACATTGTCGGCGATCTTGGCCAGAACCTTGGCCTGCTGCATCATCTCGAAATATTCGGTGGCGGTGACTTCAGCCGAGACCGGACCCTTGACGATGTCGCAGATCTGCTTGGTAACCTCGGCGATCTTGCCGCCGGATTTCAGGATCAGCGACGGGTTGGTGGTGACGCCGTCAAGTAGGCCCAGATCGTTGAGCTCACGGATATCCTTGACGTCTGCGGTGTCGACAAAAAATTTCATGGCGGTCTCCTGACGATTTCGTCGTGCTGGGAAAGGCACGTTCAGCGTTGCCCTTTGATCTAGACCAAAGTCGGGGCAAGGTCACGCTTCATGATCGAAGATTCGCCCTTTGTCGCAGCCGCACCCGTGCTGGTGCCGATGCCCGCCGAACGCCCCTACACCTATGCAGTGCCGGCCGGCATGCGCGTGGTGCCGGGCTCGATCGTGCGCGTGCCGCTTGGCCCGCGCCAGGTTGCCGGCATCGTGTGGGATGGCGCGGTCGAGACGGTCGACGCGAAAAAGCTGCGCCCGATCGAACAGGTTTTCAATTGCCCGCCGATCGACCGCGCAATGCGCCGCTTCGTCGACTGGGTGGCGCAGTACACGCTGTCGCCGCCCGGCATGGTGGCGCGCATGCTGCTCAGGGCGCCCGAAGCTTTCGACCCCGAACCATGGATCGAGGGGCTGCAGCGCACCCTCTTGACGCCTGACCGGATGACGGGTGCGAGAGAGCGCGTGCTGGAGACGGCCGAAGGCGGACTTGCCTGGACGCGCTCCGGCCTGGCGCACGCGGCAGGTGTGTCGTCGACGGTGATCGACGGCCTGAGGGCGCAAGGCGTGTTCGAGACGGTGATGATCCCGCCGCGCCCGGTGGTGGCCGCGCCCGACACAAGCTACGCCGTGCCGGAATTGATGCCGGACCAGCGCGACGCGGCGCGGATGCTGCGCGCCAATGTCGCGGCCGGTGTGTTCAATGTCGCGCTGCTCGACGGCGTCACCGGGTCGGGCAAGACCGAGGTTTATTTCGAAGCGGTGGCGGCCGCCCTCGACCAGGGCAAGCAGGTGCTGATCCTGCTGCCGGAAATCGCGCTGACGCACGCCTTTCTCGAGCGTTTCCAGCAGCGGTTCGGCGCCAAGCCGGGCGAATGGCATTYGGACCTGCCGCCGCGGATGCGCGAACGCGTCTGGCGGCAAGTGGCGGAAGGCGGCGTGCGCGTCGTCGCCGGTGCTCGCTCGGCGTTGTTCCTGCCGTTCAGGGAGCTTGGCCTGATCGTCGTCGACGAGGAGCATGACCCCGCCTACAAGCAGGAAGACCGCGTCTTCTACAATGCGCGCGACATGGCGGTGGTGCGCGGCCATATCGGCAGCTTCCCGGTGGTGCTGGCGTCGGCGACGCCATCCGTCGAAAGCCGGGTCAATGCCAGCCAGGGCCGCTACAACAGGGCGGTGCTTTCCGCCCGCTTTGCCGAGGCGGCTCTTCCGCATCTCAAGGCGGTCGACATGCGGCGGGCGCCGCCGGCACGTGGCGGCTTCCTGTCGCCGGTGCTGCTCGACCAGATGCGCAAGACGCTGGGAAGGAAGGAGCAATCGCTGCTGTTCCTCAACCGGCGCGGCTATGCGCCGTTGACGCTGTGCCGCGTCTGCGGCCATCGCTTCGGCTGCCCGGTCTGCTCGGCCTGGCTGGTCGAGCACCGGTTTCGCGGCCAGCTGGTCTGCCATCATTGCGGGCACAATGAACGCCGCCCCGAAGCCTGTCCGGAATGCGGCACGCTGGACCATCTGGTCGCTTGCGGACCCGGCGTCGAGCGCATCGCCGAAGAGGTCGTCGCGCATTTCCCGGCCGCGCGCACCATCGTCTTGTCGTCCGACCTGATGGGCGGCGTGCGGCGGTTGCGTCTGGAGCTGGAAGCGATCGCCAATGGCGAGGCCGACATCGTCATCGGAACGCAGCTTGTCGCCAAGGGTCACAATTTCCCCAACATGACTTTGGTCGGTGTCGTCGATGCCGATCTCGGCCTTGCCAATGGCGATCCGCGCGCCGCCGAGCGCACCTTCCAGCTGCTCAGCCAGGTGACCGGCCGCGCCGGCCGCACTGGCAAGAAGAGCCTCGGCCTGCTGCAGACTTTCCAGCCCGACCATCCGGTGATGCGGGCGATCGTCTCCGGCGACGCCGAGGCTTTTTACGAGCGCGAGATCGCCGAGCGCGAGCGGGCGGCACTGCCACCATTCGGCCGGCTCGCCGGCGTTATCGTCAGCGCGGTGACGAGGGCGGAGGCCGAGGGCCATGCGCGAGGCCTGCGCCGCGCCGCACCCGAGGCCACCGATCTTTTCGTGCTGGGACCGGCGGAGGCGCCGCTGTCATTGCTCGGCGGGCGCCACCGTTTTCGCCTGCTGATCCAGGGTGAACGGCGCGCCGATATGCAAGGCTTCATCCGCGCCATGCTGGCCAACGGGCCAAAACAGCGCGGCTCGGTCAGGGTACAGGTCGATATCGACCCGCAGAGTTTTTTGTAAGGGCGCGATTAGGCGATAGGCTGCCGCCAAGCCGGCAAGACAGGAAGATCACATGAAAACCCTCGGCCTTCTGGGCGGCATGAGCTGGGAATCGACCGCCATCTACTACCGTCTGCTCAACGAGATCGTGCGCGAGCGGCTCGGCGGGCTGCATTCAGCCAAACTGCTGCTGTGGTCGTTCGATTTTGCCGAGATCGCCGAGCGGCAACATCATGGTGACTGGGACGGCGCCGGCGTGCTTCTGGCTGACGCGGCACGCAAGCTCGAGGCGGGCGGCGCGGAGGGCCTGCTTCTGTGCACCAACACCATGCACAAATTGGCCGACCAGGTGCAGGCGTCGGTATCGATCCCGTTGATCCACATTGCCGACGCCACCGCAGTCGCCGTCAAGCGTGCCGGCATGCAGCGCCCGGCGCTGCTGGCGACGCGCTTCACCATGGAACAGGATTTCTACAAGGGCCGGCTCGCCGACAAACATGGGTTGCAGCCCATTGTGCCCGATGCCGCCGGCCGCGACATGGTGCATCGCGTCATCTACGAGGAACTGTGCCAGGGCGTCGTCACCGAATCGTCGAAAGCGGCCTACATCGCCGAGACCGAACGCTTAAGGCGAGAAGAAGCTGCCGACAGCGTCATCGTGGGCTGCACCGAGATCACCATGCTGATCGGCCAGCCGGACTTCGACATACCTGTCTTCGACACGACGCGCATCCATGCCGAGGCGGCGGTGGCCTTCATGCTGCCCTGAAGCAATTCGAGGGAAATCGCGCAGCGATTTCCCTTGGGAAGTCAGAGATCAGGGCTGGATGGCGACAGTGCCGCTGCCGACCACTTTCAGCTTCCATCCGTCTGCCTGCGTGCCAGCAAGATTGAGATGCCCGGCCAGGAAATACAGGCGATCGGTGTCGGGGCCCTTGGCGGTGCAGAAGCGATCCTGCAGATAGGACGGAGGCGTCGCCTGGTAGTAGAGGTCCGCCTCGATGCTGGCAGGGCGTGCGCCCTTCGGCAAATCGGCAAGCGGTATCGAGTAGCTAAGCGTGTCGCTCCCGCCCGATACGTAGTCGGGATCGTCCTCGACGGCGGTCCCGCCGACATCGACGGCGAGTTCCTCATCGGCCCCCAATGCTTTGGCGATTTCGAGCCGGCTTTCGACCGGCAGGAAACCCGCCGGTAGTATCCGGTTGTCCTTCACCTCCGTGCAGATCGACAGGAAGCTGGTCGTCAGTTCGCCTTCAGGCTTGGATTGTGCATTGCAGACCGGATTGGGCGTATTGGCGGGCGGCGTGGAGACCAGTTCCTGATAGATCTGAACCTGATCCTGTCGCGTGATCTTCTGGTAATGCGGTTGATGCGGCCGTTCGCCAGGATGGAGGCGGCCGGAACAATCGTCTTTCCACCAGAGCTCACCACCAAGCGGCTGGCCGTCGGCGCCGACGATCACACCGGCAGCATTTGTGYGGCCGGAAACCCAAAGCTGTTCGCCATTCTGGTCGAGCACGCTGAAGGTGAGAAACGCACGCCGGAAACCCACTCCGGAGGGAAACTTGTGACCAGCCAGGTTCTTCACCGTCACCTTGGCATCGAGCGCGTCGGTGGTCACGGCAAGGTCGCTGACGGCCACGGTGGCGGTTGCCTGCGAGGCCTGGTCCAGCATCGCCTGCTCGGTGAGGACGAGAGGATCGAGAGCCTTCTTGCCCATCATCGGATCGCGCGTCCGGATGCCGAAAACTTCGGGAAACTGCTGCGCCATCTTGACCAGGAAGACGTTGAGACCGACGAGCGTGTGGCGGGCAAATCCCTCGCGAACCGAAAGATCCGGCGCGTTGCTGGACTCGGTCTGCGGGAAATTGAGATTTTCCTGGATGCTGGCGATCTTGCTCATCGTCGGCGATCCGTCCTGTTCCGTCGATGGCATGTGACAACCCTGACAGCTGCGCGGCGTGGCGCCGGCGCCCAGTGGAAGCGGGCCGTCCGGCGTGCTGCCGGTTCGATAGGCGCTGAACGCCCATTCCGGATAGGTTGTCTGCTCGTAGATATGCGCCAGGGTGTTGGTGCCCTGCAGAACCGGCAAGTGAACCGTGTGGCACGTTCCGCAGACCTCGGAGCTCATGATCGTGGCGTCGTGGACCGGTTTGATGCCGAGCGCCGTATGCATCGGCCCGACTTCCGGTTTCTCGAACGGGCCAATGAGCGTATCGGGCGAACCGACCATGAAGCTGCCGGTGAAGGTCTTGGCAAAGCCCGTCGCGTGCGGATTGAGCAGCGCCTGCCGCTCGTCGACGCAGGCGTTCTGCGGCTGATCGCCCAGCGGTCCGCTGGCCTTGCTGTTGAGCACCATGCGGTGACAGGATGTGCAGGTGATGCCATCGCGGGCAAGCATGCCGTAATTGGCGTGCGCGGCACTCGGATTGTCGGCCGGCCAGGGCGTCGCATCGACCATGTCGCGCGTGAACAATTCGCATTTGCCCGAGCGCGCCTTCTCGTCGATGTGGAACTGCCGTTCACCGGCGATGCCGTGGCAGCCAAGGCAAACGTCCTGCACCACACCGGACATTTTGGGGTGAAAGCTTTGGGTTTCGCTGGCCAACTGCGCGAAGAATATCGGGTCGCGGCCTCCCAGCCCCATCGGCGAGGTTCGCCAGGTCGCCAGCGGAGACAGATTGATCAAGCCATCGCCATGTGGGTTTGGCCTGGTCATGTCGAACTGCAGCCCGGTGCTGCCGGCATCATGACAACCCAGGCACTGGCTCGAGGTCAGGAACGTATCGGACGCATCGGGACCCTTGGCCCCGACCCAGGTGTTGTCGTAGGTTTCGGAAGGCATCCGCGAGACCGTCTCATAGGTCGGCATCTCGCGGACATAGGCCTGCAGCGCGGCGATCACGTCGGCGTTCGGACTGTAGAGCGGTTGGCCAAGACGCGGGTTGGCATTGACCGGCAAAACGACGGTCTGGTGCAAGGTTTCTGCCGGCGCTCCCTTAAAGAAATCCTGAGCGAGATAGTTGAGCGGCTTGCCTGGTTCGCCCGCGATGTTCTTGGGCGATGCGAAAGTCAGATTGTCGGCCGCCGAGGCGTGGCAGTTCATGCAGTACTGGGCGAAGCCCATATTGGGCAGGCTGTTGTTGTCGGCCGGCAGGGCTGGCCAATCCGGTGTCCAGCCGCTCTGGCTGCCAAAGCCGTACCAGCCCCAGAACCAGCCATCGTAAGAGGCGCTGGCATCGCGGATCATGATCGCGGCGCCGCTGGTTGGAAAAAGTTTCAGAGGATCGACCGTCCGGCAATCCGACGCCGGCTCCGAAAACATCTCCTTGACCATGATGGCACCGTCGGGAACCGGTGGCRGATGATCGACCTCGCCTTCGGCGGAGCGATTCTTGCGAAGCCAGTCCGTCATCTCCGGCGAATACCAGATCATGACAGGCGCATGGGTTCCGAAATCCTTGCCCTGCCAGGCGCCGTTGGCCTGGGTCGCGATGCGAGGCCCGGCCTGGCGCACATATTTGTCGTGCACCCATCCGGCAGCTTCGTTGCGATAACAGTAACTGCCGAGATACTGGTTGAGCTTGTTCTCGTAGTCGCCCAGGGGCAGCGCCGAAGGCTTCTTGATCGTGGCCTCGAGCTGCTGGCAGACCAAGGGATCGGCGGGAGCCATGACCGTCGGCCGTTCGGCGATACAGTCCGCGCGCGCACCCTGCGCGATCCCGGCAAGGGCTGCCGCTGCGATCCAGATGCTGGCCAGATGCAATGTCCGACAAAGATCCGGCATGATCGTCTCCGAATTTCGAGATCCTGCCTGCCGCACTTCCGTCCGCGCAGATTTCACAGGTGATCGCACAACATGTGAAGTTGCTAAAATAAACAAGAAGTCGACGAAAGGAACATTCGAAGCATAATACTTGCGTTACGCAGCGGCAAGACAGCGATCTATACTATCGAAGAAATTGTCCGCGTATCTCTTGTCCAAGGAATTGTTTCCCTGCCAACCGAATCGCCTGCCAAGCCGCGGCTTCCAAGCGTGAAGCTCGTATCAGGCGACGGCATTCCAAGGCGGCCTTGCCGAGCCCCGGCTTTCCGGGGGTGCGCTTGACTTCCTCCACGGGCGACATTCAATGCATCCGGAATTACTGTGAGGGGGGTCGAGACAAGATGGATTTTGCGCTTCCATGGCCGACGAGTCAGGGCGAATGGCTGGCRTGGTCGAGCGCCGTCGTCACCGTTCTGCAAGGGCTTTTGTTTTTTCTGGCGCCCCACCTGGCCTTCCGGATTCTTCGCTTGCAGGTCAGGCCCGAGAAGGTGGCGGCGATCGCCGAGGGGCGCGGCAGGATGTCGGGCTTCTATCTCGGCGTCGGCCTGTGCTGTCTCCTGC
>NZ_JBFULQ010000187.1:0-9926 GCF_054049815.1 Mesorhizobium sp. P5_C1
GGACAGGACGTCCCCGACATCATCTTCTATCCGCCTGACACGACCGACTTCTCGCCGTTCCTGACGCGGGCCAAGAGCCTCAATCCGGATATCATCCACTTCTGGTACAATGGCGATTCAACGCTGACGGCGCTGCCGCAGGCGCTCGAACTGGGAGCCGCCAAGAGCTACTTCCTGTTCGGCGTCGACCCCGGCATCTGGAAGGAAAAGCAGCTTTCGGCCGACGTGCCGGTGGCGATGAGCTGCGTGCCGGTATGCTGGGGCGAGTCGTCCAACCCGAAGGCCAAGGCCTATTTCGACGCCTATTTCGACGCCGGCGCGCCGCACGGCGTGACCTCGTCGGTGTCGCTGCTTTACCACGACTATGTCCACTTCCTCGCCGAAGCCTGGGAGAAGGCCGGCAGCTTCGATCCGGACAAGACGGTCGAGGCGCTGCTGACCCTGCACCATCAGGGCGTCGTCTCGGATGATTTGACCTTCAATCCAACCCATCAGGTCACCCATGCCACCGAAGTCTGCGCCGCGGCACCCGGCGGCGCCATCTCCTGCTCGATGCAACAGCCACCGGCTGAAGCGCCGAAGAGCTGATCTGGCCAACCCGTGCCATGAGTTGGCGGCGTCGTCATCGCGCCGCCAACTCATGCCTCTCGGAATGCAGGCAGGGCCGGATCGCCGGCCACCACGTCAACAGCGCCCACCACGTCAACAGCGGAAGCGAGCCGTGGACATCTTCATACAGCAGATCCTCAACGGGCTTTCGATCGCCAGCGTGATTACGCTGATCGCCATCGGCGTCACCCTGATCTTCGGCCTGACCGGCATCATCAACTTCGCCCATGGCGAATTCCTGATGATCGGCGGCATCGTCACCTGGCTTGCGGTCAGCGCCGGCCTCGGCTTCCCGCTGGCGGTGGTGCTGGCGATCCTGGCGGTCGGGCTGATGGGCTACATCCTCGAGCGCGGCCTTTTCCGCTTCACGCTGGAGCGACCGACCAATGGCTTCATCGTCTCGCTCGGCCTCATCGTCGTGCTGCAGCATGTCGTCGTGCTGTTCTGGAACCCCAACCAGAAGAGCATTCCGCGCCCGCTGACCACGGTCTGGGAGGTCGGCGGCGTGCGCATCGCCTCGGTGCGGGTCATGGTCATCGCGATCACCATTGCCGTGGTGGCGCTCAGCTTCCGCATGATCACGGCAAGCCGCTACGGCCGTGCCTTGCGGGCGAGCGTCGAGGACCGCGATACGGCGGCCCTGATGGGCATTCCGGTGCGCCGCTACATCACCGGCGTGTTCGTGCTCGGCAGTGCATTGGCCGGGCTCGGCGGGGCGCTGCTGATCGCGCTGTTTCCGATCACGCCGTTCACCGGCGGCACCATGGTGATGAAGGGCTTTGCCGTGGCGCTGATCGGCGGGCTCGGCAACATCTATGGCGCCGTCGCCGCCGGGCTCATCCTCGGCATCGTCGAAGGCTTCAGCGCCGGCTACGGCTTCTCGCAATGGACCGATGCCTATTCCTTCGCCCTGATGATCCTGGTGCTGATCGTTCGCCCGCACGGCCTGTTCGGCGGCACCAGCGGACCCCGGATGGCGTCATGAAGGAAGGCCTCCACCAGGATCGCGGGGGTTCCACCTTCAAGGCGTTGCGATCGCTGCTGCCGGTGCTGGTCATCCTGGCGCTGATTGCGCTGGTGCCGTTGTTCTCGCCGAGCAACCGCTTCCTGTCGCTGGCGATCTCGGCCGGCATCAATGTGATCGCGCTCTACGGCCTGTCGGTGCTGTTCGGCCAGACCGGCATCCTGTCGATGGGGCACGCGGCGCTGGTCGGCGTCGGCGCCTATGCGGCGGCGATCCTGGCGCGGGACTTTGGCGTCGGGTTTTGGGCAGCACTGCCGGCGGCGGCTTTGGCAAGTGCCGTGTTCGCGATGATCGTCGGCATTCCGTCGCTGCGGGTCGGCGGCCACCATTTTGTCATCATGACCTTTGCCTTCGGGCAGTTGCTGGCCATCGTGCTCACCAATGGCGGCGACTATACGGGTGCGGCGACAGGACTTGACCTCGCCGGCCCGGTCACACTGTTCGGCGCCGATATGAGCGATTTGACGCGCTATTACCTGATGGTGGTGGCCTTCGTGACGGCCGCGGCGGTTGCGAGTTGGGCGATCATCAACTCGTCCTATGGCCGCACGCTGCGGGCCATCCGGGAGAACGAGAAGCTTGCCGCCTCGCTCGGCATCAATGTCGGCCGGCACAAGATCGGCGCCTTCGTCGTCAGCGGCGTCTTTGCCGGCATCTCCGGCGTGCTGCTGGCCTATTTCCTCGGCCACATCTCGCCGTCGCAGTTTTCCTCCTTCCCCAGCATCTACCTGGCGCTGATGGTCATGATCGGCGGCGCCCGCCTGATCGAGGGACCGCTCGCCGGCGGCATCCTGGTCGCCTTCCTGCCGGAAGTGCTCAACCTCGACCCGGTCCAGTCGCGCATCGTTTACGGCGTCTGCCTGATCGCGGTGATCATGCTTTTGCCCGACGGCCTGATCGGCGGCATAGTGCACGCACTTCGTGCAGTGTTGTCGGGCAAGCCGAAACCGGAGACTGGCGAGCGCAACGCGACCCCCTCGGAGGCGCGGCGATGAGCCCGATCCTGGCGATCAGCGGCCTGAGCAAGCAGTTCGGCGGCGTCACCGCACTGGCAGGCGTCGACCTCGCCATCGAAGAGGGTGAAATCCTTGGTGTCGTCGGTCCGAACGGTTCGGGCAAGACCACGCTGTTCAATGTCGTCACCGGCGTGCACCGGCCGAGCGGCGGCACCGTGCTGTTCCGCGGTCAGGACATCACCGGCCTCAAGCCGTATGCCATATCGCGGGCCGGCATCGGCTACACCTTCCAGCAGGCGATGGCCTTTGCCGGACTTGGCGTGCTGGAGAATGTCCGCATCGCCGGCGAGCATGTGGGGACTGGCGGCACCGCCAACCCATGGCCGACGCCGCAGGCGCTGCTCGATTTCGTCGGGCTGAGCGCGGTTGCCAATGAGAAGGCCGGCGTGCTGCCGTTCGGCAGCCTGCGCCTGCTCGGCCTTGCGCTGGCGCTCGCCACGCGGCCGTCGCTGCTCCTGCTTGACGAACCCGCCGCAGGCCTCAACGACCGCGAAACCACCGCTCTAGTAGGTCTCGTCCGCCAGCTTCCCGGCCACGGCATATCCGTCTGCGTCATCGACCACGACATGAAGCTGATGCAGATGCTGTGCCGGCGCCTCGCCGTGCTCGATTTCGGCTCCAAGATCGCCGATGGGCCGACCGAGGCGGTGCTTGCCGATCCCAAGGTGCTGGAAGTCTATCTGGGAGGCGATCTGTGAACCTGCTCGCCGTTTCCGATGTCGTCACCGGCTACGGGCCGACCATCGTCAACCGCGGCGTTTCGCTGACGCTCGGGGCGGGTGAGATCGTCACCATCCTCGGCCCCAACGGCGCCGGCAAGTCGACGCTGCTCAAGGCGATCGCCGGGCTGATCCGGCCGCGCGCCGGCAGCATTTCGTTCGACGGTGCCGAGGTGACCGGGCTTGCCGCCGATGTCATGGCCAGGCGCGGCGTCGTGCTGGTGCCGGAAGGGCGCAAGATCTTCGTCGAGATGAGCGTCGAGGAGAATTTGCGTCTCGGCGCCTATGCGCGCCGTGACGATGCCGCCGTGGAAGCCGATTTCGAAACCATGCTTGCCTTCTTCCCGATCCTTGCCACCAAGCGGCGCGACAAGGGCGGCTCGCTGAGCGGCGGCCAGCAGCAGATGCTGGCCATTGCGCGCGGGCTGATGACGGGGCCGCGCGTGCTGCTGCTCGACGAACCGTCGCTCGGGCTGTCGCCGCTGCTGGTCAAGGAGATCAAGGCGATCATCCTCGGCATCGGCGAGCGCTTCGGCGCTTCTGTGCTGCTGGTCGAGCAGAATGCCGGCCTGGCGCTCTCCGTCGCGTCGCGCGGCTATCTCATGCAGAACGGCCGCATCGTCGTCTCGGGACCCATCGCCGAATTGCGCGACATGTCGCTGATGCGCGAACTCTATCTCGGCGTGGCGGGATGAGCGGCAAGTGCTCAGTCGTGGCTTGCCCTGTCGCGCAACTCCTCGAAGCGGGCATAGCTCTTGGTCAGATGGCTGCGCATGGCGCGCCGTGCCGCGTTGGCATCCCTAGCCTCGATTGCGGCGAGAATGGCGCGGTGCTCGCGCTGCATGCGTGCCAGGTATTTCTCCCGCTCGGGCAGGGTCATCCGGTCGAGCCGTATCCATTGGCGCGGGATCATGGCGCTGCCGAAGGTGTCGAACAGCCGGGTGAAATTGGCGTTCTGCGTCGCCGCGAGAATGGCGCGATGGAAACCGAAATCCTCTTCCGAGCCCGACCCGCCGGCGCGCACCGCCGCCTCCAGCGCGTCCAGCCGCGAACCCATCTGCTCGAGCGCCGCATCGCTTCGCCGCTCGGCGGCAAGCCCGGTCGCCTCGACCTCGATGCCCATGCGCAGTTCGAGCACGCGCAGCACCTCGTCGATCGATTCAAGATCGTCCGGCAGGATGGAAAAGGTCCTCGGCAGCGGATCCTTGGCGACGAAGGCGCCGAGGCCCTGGCGCGTGGTGATCAGGCCACGGGCGCGCAGTGCGGCGAGCGCCTCGCGTACGACTGTGCGGCTGACGCCGGTGGCGGCGACGATCTCCTGCTCGGTCGGCAGGCGCTGACCCGGCGCCAGGTCGCCGGATTCGATCTGCGCGATCAGCGTGTTGACGAGCCCGGTCCGCAGATTGGGCGCTTGCGGTATGGCATCGAAAAGCATGGGCTCCGCCATCGGGGGATACGGCCTCCGGTCCGATTCTTCGGCAACGGCCGATTCTTCTTCAAAGGATTGCATCGACAGGTGCCCGCCGCAAGGTGACGAAATGCGGCCCGCCAACGTGGGCCATTTGGAGGATTGCATGAAAGAACGCATAGGCTTCATTGGTCTGGGCAGCATGGGCGCCGGCATGGCCGACAATCTGCTGCGCAAGGGCTGGCCGCTGGCGGTCTGCGTGCATCGCAGCCGCACCGCCGCCGACCGGCTGATCGCAGCCGGCGCCACCGAAGCGGCAAGCGCGCGCGCGCTCGCCGCCGCCTGCGATGTCGTCATCCTGTGCGTCACCGGTTCGCGCGAGGTCGAAATGCTGGTCAAGGGGCCGGATGGCCTGGCCGCGGCAGGCAAGCCGCTGCTGGTCATCGACTGCTCGACCTCCAATCCATCCTCGACGACAGCGCTTGCGGCTGACCTCGCGGCACTTGGCGTGACGCTGATCGATGCACCGCTGGCGCGCACGCCCAAGGAAGCGGCCGAGGGCAAGCTCGACGTCATGGTCGGCGGCCCAGCCGAGGCGATCGCCCGCGCGCGGCCGGTGCTCGAGGCGTTTGCGGCGCGCGTCGTCCACACCGGCCCGACCGGCAGCGGCCACACGATGAAGCTGCTCAACAATTTCGTCTCGATGGGCTATTCGGCGATCTATTCGGAAGCGCTGACGCTCGGCGCCAAGGCCGGGCTGACGCCGCAGGTCTTCAACAGCGTCATTTCGGGCAGCCGCATGGATTGCGGTTTCTACCAGGCCTTCTTCGATTTCGTGCTGACCCGCAACGAGAACGCCCAGCGTTTCGCCATCGTCAATGCGCTCAAGGACATGACCTATCTCGCCTCTTTCGCCCAGGCCGCCGATGTCGCCAACCCGATCGGTGCGGCGGTGCGCAACGGCTTTGCCACCGCGGTCGCGACCGGCCATGGCAAGAAGTTCGTG
The DNA here is from genome assembly GCF_054049815.1 of Mesorhizobium sp. P5_C1. Lineage (NCBI taxonomy): Bacteria > Pseudomonadati > Pseudomonadota > Alphaproteobacteria > Hyphomicrobiales > Phyllobacteriaceae > Mesorhizobium > Mesorhizobium sp. P5_C1. Next base: position 5,783 of record NZ_JBFULQ010000187.1, read on the forward strand.
CCGGCGCTGTCGGATATCATCGCCGGCCTGAACGGTGTCTCGCTGGTGGAGCCGCCGGAGATGTGATGGGAGCGGTTCTATTTCAGCGGCAGGAATAGCTCCGCGACCGTCTCATGCTCCGGCACCTCCGGGACGAAGCTCAGCCGCTGGCAATAGATCGGGAAGTCGCGCGCTTCCTCGCCGCTGGCCGGCAGCCAGTCGCGATAGAGGTAGAGTGCGGCAGGCTCCAGATTGTGGGTGTTGCCGACGACACGCAGCACCGCGCAGCGTCCGCCGGGGATCACGCCCGCCTTCATGTGTTCGTCGTTCGCCTCGATCGGTTGGCTGGTCCCGACACAAAGGTCCACGCTGTAATCGGCAGGCGACGCAGGACGCCTCTCGGAACGCCAGACATTGAAGGTCGGACTTGTCCTGGGATGCAGGCCGGCGGCCTTGCGCCAGGCGATGAACCGCTGGATGGTGGCGCCGAGCATCGCAGGGTCGCCCCGATGCTGCATGATCGCCACCGGCGTCGGGGCCACATCGCGGATCGTCACGTCGTCGGTGGTAAAAGTCTTCTGCATGAGCTTGCTCCTGGCGTTGTCGAGAGGCCCGAAGGCCGCAAGCCACGGCTCCCATTCGGGAGACTTCCGGAACGACGACGGCGATTGCCCGAACCGTTGCCGAAAGGCGCGGGCGAAGGCATCCGGTGCGTCGTAACCGGCATCCATCGCTATGTCCGTGACGCTTTGGGCATCCGTGTAGGCCAGCCGGTACGAAGCGCGCTTCATGCGGGCGAGCTGGACATAGCGATGCACGGACAAGCCGAAGGTGGACATGAACTGCCGGTGGAAATGGTATTTCGAGAACGCCGCGACGCCGCTCAGTGCTTCCAGACCCAGATCGTCGTCGAGATGCCGGTCTATGTGGTCCAGCACCCGCTGCATCCGGGCATGGTAGTTTTCAAGTGCCGCCTTCACCGTCTCGTCCTCCGTGGCGACATCAGCTAGGCCCTTCGGGATATGGCGCGCTCGACCGATCTTGCGATTTGGCATGGATCAACAGGCGCCTGCCAGCAACGGCCTACGGGCAAGCCCGATCTGAAGTTGAACGGCGCCAAGCGGAAGAGCGCTGCTATCGCCGGCTTCGACTCGTCCCAATTCAAATAAGCGGCATTCACCCTGCCAGGCGCGTCATGGCGATCACACGACTATGGGCGGCGTAGGGTCGTAGCTGATCGCCACCAGCCCCGGATACCTATGGGCGAGAGCGAGGATTTGGGTCTCAAGCTCGCAGTTGTAGGCCATCAGCGCCTTCACGGTCTCAAGCGGGCTTTCGTAGCGGGCTATGAGCTTCTCCGCTTCGGCGTGCAACTCCGCTTTGGATTCAGCGTCCAGGTGCATCGTGGCCATTTGCGGTCCCTCCCCTAGCTGCTCGCTCTGCGCGGGGCCGAGAGCGCGTCGAGCCGCTCTTGAAGGTGCCCGTTGAGCACGATCATTTCCTTGAGCGCCTTCATCACGTCGCCCTTGTAGACTGCGATGAAGTCCTCGGCATGGGCCTGGAGGGCGGCCTCCTGACGGCTGTTGAGTGTGACAATGCGATCCACGGCAATTCCTCCAAACGCTGCATGGCCAGTGAACAAAAAGGGAACGAAAATGTCAAGAGCGAATTGACTCGGCGAGGAATAGGTTCCTATTTTTGGCCATGCCGGAACAGAGCAGACGACCGCGCCGCCTTGTGCAGACCTTGTGCCGAGCGCATGAGGTCGGGCAGCTGATCCGCGTCCGCTGCATCAACTGCAACATCACCCGCCACTACCTGCCGGGGGACCTCGCCAAGCTCGTCGGGGACATTCCGTTTTGGGACGTGGCCCGGCACATGCGTTGCGAGCGGTGCAAACGCCGCGAGCTCGACGTGGATATCCTGCTGCCAAGCGCATTGGAGGGCATGAAGATACGCGTGAGGCGGCTTGTTGAAATCCGCATGGTGCGGCGGGTGATCTGGAAGGATGACAGCTAGCCTAGGCGGCGTGGACAAATTTGAGCCAGTATCTGGCGGTGGCGAGATGGACCATTCCGAGGAAACTGCTGGCCAAGTTGGTCGTAGCGGGTGGCGATGGCGCGGTTGACCTTCAGCTGACCGAACATGCGTTCGATGCGATTACGCTGCTTGTAGAGCGCGGTCATGCTCGATTTTTACGCGACGATTTGAGCGACCTGGAATGACGGCCTCGATCTTCCGATCGGCAAGGTCGGCACGAATGGCCTCGGCATCGTATCCCTTGTCTGCGAGCAGGGCGTCGGGCGTGCGCTCGGGCAAGCCGATTAATGCATCATACGCCTTGCAGTCTGTCGCTTCGCTGCTGGTTAGGATGAAAGCGAGCGGTCGTCCGAGGGCGTCAGCCAGGCAGTGAAGCTTACTGGTGAACCCGCCCCGCGAGCAGCCAAGAGCGCGTTGGACGGCGTCAACGGCATGCCTCGTCTATCCGGTAGTTTCAGCGGCTGGAGACGCAGTTCAACCGGACGAACCGATGCCCACACCAAAAAACTGCTTGACGATAATAAGACGACCGGTCATATATTAACCCATGCCTAGACCAGCCAATCCTGAAACGCGATCGCGCCTCCTGGAAAAAGGGGGAGACCTTGTGAGCACCCGCGGCTTCAACGCCACGGGCGTGCAGGAGATCACCGCGGCAGCCGGCGTGCCCAAGGGTTCGTTCTATAATTACTTCGACAGCAAGGAAGCCTTCGCCGTCGCCGTATTGACCGAATATTGGGAGGCGGTTGTYGCTGAGTATGGGGCCATTTTGAATCAACGCCGGACGCCGCCCTTGTCGCGCATCGCGCGCTATTTCGCCGGGCTTGCCGAGTTTCACGAGCGCCGCCGTTACGCGGTCGGCTGCCTGATCGGGAACATGGCACTGGAGGTCACGCCGACGAGCGAGGATGTGCGGATCAAGCTTGCGGCGATCTATCGCGAGTGGTCGGCCGCGCTCGCCTCATGCTTGCGGGAAGCGCAGGAGAAAGGGGAATTGTCGGCCGGAAAGGATCCAGGGCAGCTTGCCGTCGCGCTGATTGACACGTTCGAAGGGGCGGTCATGCGGGCCAAGGTCGAACGTAGCCGGGCGCCCTTCGACAGCTTCGAGCGCTTTGTTTTGCCCTCTCTGCTGAGTTAAACATTTTGACCAATTAATAGACGACTGGTCGTCTTAGTTTACCGGATCATCGCTGGAACGCCGCGCCAGCGAGCGATGACTCTCATCCGCGGCTAATCTAAAGGAGCTGAACAATGCCCACGATCACTACCACAGACGGCGTAAACATCTTCTACAAGGACTGGGGCTCAGGCCAGCCGATCGTTTTCAGCCACGGCTGGCCGCTGACAGCGGACGACTGGGACGCCCAGATGACCTTCTTCCTTCGCCACGGCTATCGGGTGATCGCCCACGACCGGCGCGGCCACGGCCGGTCCGACCAGCCCAGCACTGGCAACGACATGGACCACTGGGTTGCCGACCTCGCGGCCCTGACTGAACACCTCAACCTGCGCGACGCGATCCACATCGGCCACTCCACAGGTGGCGGTGAGGTGGCGCGCTATGTCGCTCGCCACCAGGAACGCGTCGCGAAGGCGGCGCTGGTCGCTTCATTGACGCCGAACATGTACCGGAGCGAGGACAACCCGTCCGGTCAACCGCCGGAGTGGTTCGAAGCGATCCGGGCAGGCGTGCTGGGCAACCGGTCGGAGTTCTACCGTTTCGTCCCTGAGAATCCGTTCTACGGCTACAACCTGGATGGGGCGAAGCCTTCGGAGGCGATCATTGCGAACTGGTGGCGCCAAGGCATGGCCGGCGGTGCCCTCGCTCATTACGCGACTGTCGACTCTTGGCTCGAAGATTATACCGAAGACCTCAAGAAGATCACCGTGCCGGTGCTGGTGATGCATGGCGAGGCTGATCAAGTCGTTCCGTTCGCAAGTTCCGTGCCGCGTGCGGTCGACCTGCTTAAGAACGGGTCGCTGAAGACTTATCCCGGCTATCCCCATGGCATGCTCACCACGCATGCGGATRTCCTCAACCCCGACCTGCTCTCGTTCATCAGGTCTTGACGACATCTCTCATCCATTATCGCCTATGGTAGACATTTGGGAGTGTATATTGAGG
>NZ_JBFULQ010000188.1:0-9858 GCF_054049815.1 Mesorhizobium sp. P5_C1
ATCCAAAGTTCTCCTCGCAGACCAAGGACAAGCTGGTCTCTTCAGAGGTCCGTCCGGTGGTCGAAGGGCTGGTCAACGAAGCGCTCGGCACCTGGCTGGAAGAACACCCGAGCGAGGGCAAGGTGGTCATCGAGAAAGTGATCCAGGCCGCGGCTGCGCGCGAAGCCGCGCGCAAGGCGCGCGACATCACCCGCAAGAGCTCGCTCGGCGTCACCTCGCTGCCCGGCAAGCTGGCCGACTGCCAGGAACGCGACCCGGCGAAATCCGAAATCTTCATCGTCGAGGGCGATTCCGCCGGCGGCTCGGCCAAGGGCGGCCGTTCGCGCCAGAACCAGGCGATCCTGCCGCTGCGCGGCAAGATCCTCAATGTCGAACGGGCTCGCTTCGACCGCATGCTCGGCTCCGACATGATCGGCACGCTGATCACAGCGCTCGGCACCTCGATCGGCAAGGACGAGTTCAACGCCGACAAGCTGCGCTACCACAAGATCATCCTGATGACCGACGCCGACGTCGACGGCGCCCACATCCGCACCTTGCTGCTCACCTTCTTCTTCCGGCAGATGCCGGAACTGATCGAGCGCGGCCATCTCTACATCGCCCAGCCGCCGCTCTACAAAGTGACGCGCGGCAAGAGCTCGCAATACATCAAGGACGAGAGCGCCTTCGAGGAGTTCCTGATCGGTTCGGGGCTGGAGGAAGCATCGCTCTCGCTGGGCTCGGGCGAAGTTCGCACCGGACAGGATCTGCGCAGCGCCATCGACGATGCGCTGGCGGTGCGGCAGCTGATCAACGGGCTGCACACACGCTACAACAGAGGCGTGGTCGAACAGGCGGCGATCGCCGGCGGGCTCAACCCCGACGTCTTCACAGATCTCGGCCGCGCCGATGCCATGGCGGAGCGGATTGCAAAACGCCTCGACATCATCGCCGAGGATACCGAGCGCGGCTGGACCGGCCGCATGTCGACTTCGAACGAAGGCGTCGGCGGCTATGTGTTCGAGCGTACGGTGCGCAGCGTCAAGGAATACGCGCATCTCGACCTGGCGCTGATCAATTCGGCCGATGCCCGTCAGCTCGACCGCTACGCACAGCGCCTCAGCGAGGTCTACGGGACGCCGCCGGTGCTGCGCCGCAAGGATGTCGCCGAAACCATCTCGGGGCCGCTGGCGCTGCTCAACGCCGTCTTTGCGACCGGCCGCAAGGGGCTGACCATGCAGCGCTACAAGGGTCTCGGCGAGATGAACGCCGAGCAGCTCTGGGAAACCACGCTCGACCCGAACGTGCGCTCGCTGCTGCAGGTCAAGGTCAATGACGCCACCGACGCGGACAGTCTGTTCTCGCGGCTGATGGGCGACGAGGTCGAGCCCCGGCGCGAATTCATCCAAGACAACGCGCTGTCGGTCGCCAACCTGGATATTTGATCTCCCTGGATATTGATCTCCGGCCTTGGCGCGCTGCGGCGCGCCAATTTGTTCCATCCGAGGTAAACAAAATCATTTCATAACCCGCCGGAACGGAAGTTCCCGAGGGACATTGTGACAGTATCGATCACAATTTCTCACAGGAGGCCTTCATGGGACGCGGTATCTTGCTCTGGCTACTTGGAATCCCGATTCCAATCATCATTCTGATCATGCTTTTCGTACGGTAGGGGGRAATTCATGCAGTCCACCCTATCGGCTGTCGACGTTTCCGCTTCCACTGAATCCTCCACTCCTGCCGTCAGCTGGGGACCGATCATCGCCGGTGCCTTCGCGGCCTCGACGTTGACCTTGATCCTGATGCTGCTCGGCTCAGGGCTAGGTCTCACCATGGTGTCACCCTGGTCGGGCTCAGGCGCGTCGGTCACCACCTTCGCGGTGTCCACCGCGATCTGGCTGATCGTCGTGCAATGGCTGTCCTCCGGTGTCGGCGGCTACCTTGCAGGGCGCCTGCGCACCAAATGGGTCGGCATCCATACCGACGAGGTCTATTTCCGCGACACCGCCCACGGCTTCCTCGCCTGGGCGTTGGCCACCTTGCTCGTCGTCGGGGTGCTTGGCTCGGCCCTCTCCGCTGCGCTGGGGTCAGGCGTGCAGGCGGTCTCGACCGTCGCTTCGAGTGCCGCCATGGGCGCGTCGGCGGGTGCTTCCGCCGGCGGTGTTTCGACCGACAATGCGACATCGTATCTGGTGGATTCGCTGTTCCGCCCGGCCGATGCAAGCAAGCTTGCGGCGACCAATACAGAGAGCGATGCCGCTGCGGTCGGGCAAGCCTCGCGCATCCTGATCACCGGCGCTGCGGCAGGCGAGATTTCGGCCGACGACAAGACCTATCTGACGCAACTGGTCGCTGCCCGCACCGGCCTTTCGGAGGCAGATGCCAAGGCGCGGGTCGACGCGATCCTTGCCAAGGCTCAGGACGCCAAGGTCAAGGCGCAGCAGGCTGCCGACACCGCCAGGAAGGGGAGCGCGACCTTTGCGCTGCTTGGTGCGCTGTCGCTGGCCATCGGTGCCTTCATCGCAAGTGCTGCGGCGGCCCTCGGCGGCAGGCAGCGCGACGACGAGGAGGCGGTGTTTCTGACCGGCCGCTGATTCTGGGGCCGAAGCAAAATCAATCCACTCCGGGCCAAGCCCGGAGTGGATTTCTGTTTGAATTGCCATGCAGCGCGGTGGGACCTCTCTGTTCTTATCGTTTGGCAGTCGCCGGCGCTTGGCTTGGCTCCAGCTTACGGCCAAGATCCACAGCGTCGCGCAGCACGGCAAGATGCGTGCGCGGCACAACGCCGGCCGACGCGGCGACCTCGACGCCGGTTGCCGCCAGCGACCAATAGAGCGTGTGCGTGAAGATGCGGCCGAGGGAGCCGCGCAGCTCGACCTGGACGTTCTCCACGCCGGGGCCGAAATTCTCGGTCATCGGCCCGGAAATCGGGTCGCCGGTCAGCCAGCCATTGCCCCTGTCGAAGATGTTGGTCCATCGCGTTGCGGCAAACACCGCGCCATGATGCACCGCCCGTTCCGGTTTGCCTGACGGACTGCGCCCTTCCTGATAGAGGATAGTGCCTCCGGCTGCGGTCCCTTCGGCGATTGGCGGACAGGCTGAGAGCAGGCGCTCTGCGATGCCGCGCTGGAACTCGGTGAGGTCATACGTCACCAGAAACTCGCTGTGGGTCAGCGGACTGCCGAGCGTGACGAAATCGCTGATCTTCCATGGCAGCGGATGGTCGGCATCTTTCGCGCGCAGCTGTCGGTAGAGCTCCCACTGATCACGCCGCAAACCGGCGAGGTCGTCCAGCCTATCGGGCCACGCGGAACCGTCGGAACTGAGCGTCGCCTTGTCGATGGCGCGGATCGCTTTGAGTTTCGCCTTGTCGCGGATGGCCTCCAGTTTTCGGGGCCTGAAATCGGCCCACAATATCTGCAAGAGATCATAGGCGATCATCGATCCCAGACTGTGCGAGACGAGCACGATCCGGTCGTAGGTATCGTCCAACATCAGGCGCTTCAGCAGCCTGAGGCCACGCTCGCGGATCAGCGCGCGCTTCTCGACTGTCGCCGCTTCCGCGCGCACATAGGCGGCGACATCGCCGAAATAGGGAAGGCCGAACCGGTCGACCGACCAGATGACGAATGAGGCCAGGATCGTGACGAGCACGCCGGCGGCCCACGACATGTAGCCTTGCCAAACCGACGTCGCCAGCGCCAGCGTCGCGCACAGGACGACGATGACGGCAAAAAGGGTGACGAGATACAGCTTGCGGGCGTCGGCCGGTATGTCGGCGGGCTTGCGCCACAGCAGGTTCGTCACCCAGGCGGCAAGCCGGCCCCGTGTCGTGCCTTGCGTGATGTCGGCCCAGTAAAGCTCGTAGAAATCGGTGCGCCGGCCATCGACATCGTAAGGCGTCGTAATGCGGCGAAGTTCGTACGAATTTGTCCGGCTGTCGGGTGTGATCCAGCTCTGGTTGATCTTCGCGCCAGCGGGGTCGACCGGATCGGCGACATGGGCATAAAACGGCGCACGGGCGGGGTCATGGCTCCAGACCGCCTGAACAAAGCCCCGCAGCGTATCCATGGGCCGCTGTTCGCCCATGCCATGCACGATCACCACCGCCTGGCTGAGCTTGCGCGGCGCTTTTGGGGTGGCCTGCGATGCGATGGGGTCGGGCACCAACGTCTCCGTTGACGACAATCCCGTCGACGGGACGGGCATTCGTCATCGTAGCCCCGAAACCGCCGTCAAGCCAAGAAAAAGCCCGGCGCGAGGCCGGGCGTTTCTTGGCGCATCTCAGTGCTGATCCCCTGATCAGTGATCCATGGCCTTGACGATCTCCTCGGTCATCTTCTTGGCGTCGCCGAGCAGCATCATGGTGCCGTCCTTGTAGAACAGCGTGTTGTCGATGCCGGCATAGCCGGAGCCGAGCGAGCGCTTGACGAACAGGCAGGTGCGGGCCTTGTCGACGTCGAGGATCGGCATGCCGTAGATCGGCGACGACTTGTCGTCGCGGGCCGAAGGGTTGGTGACGTCGTTGGCACCGATGACGTAGGCGACGTCGGCCTGCGCGAATTCGGAGTTGATGTCCTCGAGTTCGAACACCTCGTCGTAGGGCACGTTGGCCTCGGCCAAGAGCACGTTCATGTGGCCAGGCATGCGGCCGGCGACAGGATGAATGGCGTACTTGACGTCGACGCCATTGGCCTTGAGCTTGTCGGCCATTTCGCGCAGCGCATGCTGCGCCTGGGCCACCGCCATGCCGTAGCCGGGCACGATGATGACCTTCTGCGCGTTCATCATCAGATAGGCCGCATCGTCGGCCGAACCCTGCTTGACCGTACGCTCGATGCCGTCATCCGCCGCTGCCGCCGTCTCGCCGCCGAAGCCGCCGAGGATGACCGAGATGAACGAGCGGTTCATGCCCTTGCACATGATGTAGGACAGGATCGCGCCGGACGAGCCGACCAGCGCGCCGGTGATGATCAGCGCCAGGTTGCCGAGCGTGAAGCCAAGGGCGGCCGCTGCCCAGCCGGAATAGGAGTTGAGCATCGAGACGACGACCGGCATGTCGGCGCCGCCGATCGGAATGATCAGCAGGATACCCAGCACCAGCGATGCGGCGACGATCAGCCAGAACACCAGCTTCGATTCTGTCGTGACCAGAAGCACGATCAGCACGATCAGCGCGATGCCGAGTGCGGCGTTGATGAAGTGGCGGCCGCCGATCATGATCGGCTTGCCCGACATGCGGCCGTCGAGCTTCAAGAAAGCGATGACCGAGCCGGTGAAGGTGATGGCGCCGATGGCAACACCAAGGCTCATCTCGATCAGGGCCTGGGCGTGGATGTCGCCATTGGTGCCGATGCCGAAGCTTTCCGGTGCATAGATGGCTGCGGCGGCCACCATGACGGCGGCAAGGCCGACCAGCGAGTGGAAGGCCGCGACCAACTGCGGCATCGAGGTCATGGCGATGCGGCGCGCGGTGATGGCGCCGACGCCGCCGCCGATGGCAAGGCCAAGCACGATCAAACCGAAACGGCCGGCCGACGGAGTTGCCAGCGCCAGCGTGGTGGCGATGGCGATGCCCATGCCGATCATGCCGTAGAGGTTGCCCTGGCGGCTGGTGGTCGGATGCGACAGGCCACGCAGCGCCATGATGAACAGGACGCCGGAGACCAGATAGAGGAAGGACGCGAAGTTGGCGTTCATGGCGCTCTACTTGTCCTTCTTCTTGTACATGGCCAGCATGCGCTGGGTGACGAGGAAGCCGCCGAAGATGTTGACCGACACCAGCATAAGCGCGACGAAGCCGAAGCCGGCGGCAATGCCGGAGGCGGCGATGCCGACGGCAAGCAAGGCGCCGACGACGATGACCGAGGAAATGGCGTTGGTAACGGCCATCAGCGGCGTGTGCAAAGCCGGGGTCACCGACCAGACGACGTAGTAGCCGACGAAGATCGCCAGCACGAAGATGGCGAAGCGGAAGACAAAGGGATCGATGGCACCACCCGACAGGGCGTGCGCGGCATCACCCGCAGCTTCAGCGCCGCCGGGCGCCGTCGCCATGTTCTGTACCGCCAGCCGAACGGCGGCGGAGGCCTGGTCGAGCTGGTCGAGGGCTTTCTGCAGGGTCTGATCCATCACGCAATGCCTTTCGACTTCGACGAGGGCGACTTGGGTGCGGCCGGTTTCTTGGGCGCGGCCTTCTTTGCAGCCGGCTTGGCCGAAGCATCGGCGACCATGGTGGTGGCCGGGATCGCGGCCGGCTCGACATGAGGCTGCTGGTCGGCCTTGGCGAAGGCCGGATGGACCACCTTGCCGCCATCGGTGAGCATCGTTGCCTTGACCAGGTCGTCATCGCGGTTGATCGCAAGCGTCTTCGTCGTCTTGTCGACCAGCGTCTCGAGGAAAGCGAACAGGTTCTTGGCGTAAAGCAGCGAGGCGGATGCGGCGACCCGGCCCGGCACGTTGAGATGGCCAACTATCTTGACGTTGTTGGCCGTGGTGACGACCTTGCCGGCTTCAGCGCCCTCGACATTGCCGCCGCGCTCAACCGCCAGATCGACGAGCACCGAGCCCGGCTTCATCGAGGCGACCATGGCCGCCGACACCAGCTTCGGCGCCGGCCGGCCGGGGATCAACGCCGTGGTGATGACGATGTCCTGCTTGGCGATGTGCTCGGCGGTGAGTGCCGCCTGCTTGGCCTGATATTCCTTCGACATTTCCTTGGCGTAGCCGCCTGCCGTCTCGGCCGCCTTGAATTCGTCGTCCTCGACCGCCAGGAATTTTGCGCCGAGCGAGGCGACCTGTTCCTTGGCGGCGGGACGCACGTCTGTGGCGGTGACGACCGCACCGAGGCGACGCGCGGTGGCGATCGCCTGCAGGCCGGCGACGCCGACGCCCATGATGAAGACCTTCGCCGCCGGCACCGTGCCCGCCGCCGTCATCATCATCGGCAAGGCGCGATCGTATTCCGAAGCGCCGTCGATCACCGCCTGGTAGCCGGCGAGATTGGCCTGCGAGGAAAGCACGTCCATCGACTGGGCGCGGGTGATGCGCGGCATGAACTCCATCGAAAAAGCGGTGACACCCGCTTTTGCCAGGGCCGCCACGGCGGCATCATTGCCATAGGGATCCATGATAGCGATGACAGCCGTACCGGGCTTGTAGCCCTTCAGCTCGGTATCCGTCGGCCGGCGGACCTTCAGCACCACATTGGCCTTGGCGACATCGCCGGCCTTGCCGATGGCGGCACCGGCCTTGGCGAATTCCTCGTCGGGGATGCGCGACCTCGTGCCGGCACCGGTCTCGACGACGACATCGAAGCCAAGCCCCGCCAATCTTTTCACGGTGTCGGGCGAAGCCGCTACGCGCGGCTCGTTGGCATCGAGTTCACGAGGGATGAAAACCGTCTGTCCCACCGCATGATCCTTTCGGCCGGAAGCTGTTTCCCGCAAGACGCCGACCGGCCTCGCGGCGGCGCCGTGGACAAGGTGTCGGAAAAATCTATCGGAGGATAAAGGCGCCGGCGGCCAGAATCAGAATGAACAGGATGGTCGCCGAAAAGAAGCCGCCCGCAAAGAAGCCGAAAGCCATCGCCAGGAGTATGGCGCCGCAAAAGAGCGATCCGTATTTGGCCAGCATGAGAAAGCCCGCATAGGTGCGGTCATGCTCGGCATAGTCCATCTTCGCGCCCAGTTCGACAGGACCGGTCGGCGTGTGATCAGCCATAGCAATACCCCTTCGAAGACATCTTTCAGGCACATAGCGAAAAGCCGGGCCGAGAGCAATGGCGCTATTGCCGCATCGCAGCCGACAACTGCCTCAAAGAAAAATTGAAGCCGGCTCCCCGGAGCCCGACCGCGATCGTCGCCGCGGCGCTGCGTTTCTTCGCCGGCTGACGGACCCTTCAGCCGGCAAGATGCGGGAAAAGCCCGAGCAGACCGACGACGATCAGATAGAGCGCGACAATGTAGTTCAACAGCCGAGGCATGATGAGTATCAGCACGCCGGCGATCAGCGAGATGAGCGGCGTGAGCGCGAGCTGCGAGATGTGCATGTCGGGTTCCTTCAAAGACTTCGCGGCGATGCCCGGGGCGCGGCAGCGCCCTTGACGTCATCCAGAACGCAGAAGTGGCCGGAAAGGTCCAGGCGCTTCGCGAAAATCGCGCGGTCTCAGGCGGCTTCGCGATAATATTTCGCTGTCGGCACGATGGACAAGGGTGTCAGTCGGTTGATGGCCGGATTGGCAAACATCAGCCGCTGTTCGGTCGGCGTCGACCTGAAGAATGGGAACCGTTCGAGTGTCAGGCGCATGTTTTCGCCGGCAGGGATTTCGAACAGTGCGATCGGAGTAAGAACGCCAGGAAACTCTTTGCCCTCAGTCCTCTGCACGGCATTGAAGTAACGGGCATAAAAATTGGAATGCTCGATCTTGACCGGCGTAAGGACCGAGTCCTGGCCAAAGTAGCGCGAGGCCACCATGGCAAGCCTGAGTGTCAGAAAAGGCAGCACTCCGGGCGCCGGCGCGCTATCGGGATCGGTTGCGAACCGGGTTCCGTCGATGAAGGTTTCTCCGCGGGCAAGTCGCTCGATCAGTATTTCCGGATAGGCATCGACGGAGGGCGAATACGGGTGCTCGCTGGAAATGTAATGGAAGCGGATCGTGCTGACCAATTCGCCATAGCAATAGACACCGAACCGGTAGGAATTGGGAAGATTGTCCCAGCGGTCCTCGAACATACCGCTGGCGATCGGACCGCACATGCCTGAGCGCAGGTAGGATTTATAGCGAAGTCGGTAGATCGCCTCCAGATCCTCGCCTCCTGTAATAAGGCGATAATCGACATGCTCCAGCAGTTGCATGATCGATCGGTTCAACACCGAATCCCCAGCCGTGCTGACCCCGCCAGACGCACTCCCTACAGCCCGTGCAGCATCCATTGTCTGTCCTCGAAAATCCCGCCTGCGGATAGGCTATTCGAGCTGAAATGAGACACAAGCTGAAATTCCGATATTGTTCATTTACCTTCTGTTAACGTTAACGGCCGGGCGTCCGTTTGGAAATGTCTACTGATGAATAACTCGAGTGAGGAGGAGGCTGCCAAGAGCCAACTTCGAAAAGCAGGATACTAACTGGCTGTCCGCTTGCCGGTGAGACGCAGATCAGCGACGAATGGCCAGGTGGCACTCGACATCGTCTCGATACCCGACGCACTAAGCGCGGCGCCGAAGAGGAAGCCTTGCACGAGATCCGGTTTGACCTGCAAAGCCAGGATCTTGAGCTGTTCGAAGGTCTCGACACCTTCGACGGTCACGGAAAGTCCGAGCGGCCGTGACAGATTGACAATGCCCTTGAGCAGTTCGAGCGAGCGGCTGTTCTGAGTGACGTCTATCAGGAACGAACGGTCGATCTTGATCTTGTCGAGCGGCAGCTTGTGCAGGTAGCTCAGGCTCGAATAGCCGGTGCCGAAATCGTCGAGCGCAATGCGCACGCCAAGCTGCTTCAGCTCCTCGATGTACTGGCGTGTCAGCGACTTGTCGTCGAGCAGCGCCGTTTCAGTGACCTCGATCTCCAGCCGGCCGGCGGCGAGGCCGGAGCTGGTCAACGCATCACGAACCTTCTGGACGACGTCGCGGCTGCGGAAATCCTTGGCGGAGAGATTGACCGAGACGGTCGTCTGGTCCGGCCATTTGGCGCATTCGGTGCAGGCCGCCTGCAGCACGAAGGTGCTGATCTCGGAAATGATGCCCATTTCCTCGGCCAGCGGAATGAAGATGCTGGGCGAGATCGGCCCGAGATCTGGATGATCCCACCGGCACAGCGCCTCGCAGCTGGCGATACGCATGGTGTTCATCGCCAYGATCGGCTGATAGACCACGCGC
>NZ_JBFULQ010000189.1:0-9813 GCF_054049815.1 Mesorhizobium sp. P5_C1
TGGCATCGGTCACCGTCACCTTGATGGCGGCAAAAGGCCGATCGTCGGCGATGGCCTGTAAGGCCACGTCCTGCTTGCGGCTGTAGCTGCACAGGTTTTCATCGAACGTATAGATCATGTCGATCAGTTCGAACTTGTCGCCGCGAACCATGATCAGCGGCGTGGCCACATAGTTCTGGTTCGAATTGAAATGCGCGCTCATGGTGATGAGGATGTCATCGTTGATGCTGACGGAAAGCTTGCCGGGTTCCCGGAAATAGGTGCCACGGTCGACCGCGACATTGACGGCGTCGAGCAGCTTTGGCTTGGCCGAAGTGTCGTAAAGCGCCAACACCGCATAGCCTTCGGCACTGTCGGGAGAATCGCCGAGGTCGAACAACATTGCCAGCCGGTCCTTGCCGCCAGCCTTGAGGGCCAGCACCGCGGCATTGGAAAAGCCCGATGTCTCGGGCGGCGAACCGCCGCTGTCCGGACCCTCGATGTGGCGCATGTCGATCGGCAGCCCACCCTTGTAGAAGCCGTCCTTGTCCGCGGCGAGATCCGGTATGACCATCCGCGCCAGGTCGAGATAGGTGACGTCCTGGTGGCCGGGCAGCGCGCTGCCGAGTTCCGGGAAGCTGACGGCTTGCGCGCCGGCGGCTGTCCAGAGAAATGGCAGCAGCGTCAAGGCGAGGATGAAGCGAAGCAGGTTCGTTGTCATAGGCGCGCCTTGGTCTGTCGGGCGCGCGGAACGTAGCATAGCGGTCCGGGACGTCCAATCCGTCCGTCAAACCCGGCGGATCGGTGGCCGGTAGGTCAGTGGATCGGCACCAGCCCGGCCAGCTCGCGCATGTCGTTGAACAGGATGCCGCCGGCCTGGATCAGGCCGTCGCGGTCGGAATAGGGGTCGCCATGATAGGAAAACACCCGCATGCCGGCGGCAATGCCGGCTTGCGTGCCGGCGACGCTGTCCTCGATGACGACGCAGTCGGCGGGCGCGAAGCCCATCGTCTTGGCCGCATGCAGGAACAGGTCGGGGAATGGCTTGCCGCGCCCGACCATCGTCGAGCTGAACATCGCGTGTTCGAACAGCGACAACAGCCCGGTCTGGCCGAGTGTGATGTGCATCTTCGACACCCGGGCCGAGGTGGCGACGCAATAGGCGATGCCGGCTGAGCCCACGGCTTCGACAAACTCGCGGACGTAAGGGATCGCCTCGACCCCGTGGGCGAACAGGTCCGGCAGGCCGGCATTCCAGCGGTCGACGAAATCGGCGCCGAGCCGGACGCTGGTCTCCTCTTCAATCTGTTTTTGCACCGACGCCATGCTGCGGCCGGAGAAATGCTTGCGGCAATATTCGAAGCTCGTCGGATAGCCGGCGGTAACAAGCCATTCGGCGAGGCGTCGATTGGCCAGATTCTCCGTATCGACCAGGATCCCGTCGCAGTCGAAGATGACGAGTTTTGGCAGTTCGGGCATCAGGCGGTGCCGGTCGATCCGAACCCGCCCGAGCCTCGCGCCGTGCCGCCAGCCAGGCTGCGCTCTTCCACGGCCGCCTGCGTCACCGCCGCGAAAACGATCTGGGCGATGCGCATGCCGCGCGTCACCGCGAAATCCTCGTCGCCGAGATTGATCAGCAGCACCTTCACCTCGCCGCGATAGTCGCTGTCGATGGTGCCGGGCGTGTTGAGGACGGTAAGACCATGTTTGAAAGCAAGGCCGGAGCGTGGCCGGACCTGGCCTTCCATGCCTTCGGGAATTTCCAGGATCAGCCCGGTCGGCACCAGGGCGCGTTTTCCAGGCAGGATCAGCAGCGGCCGGTCGTCGGCCACCGCTGCGCGCAGATCCATGCCGGCCGCGCCGGGGCTTTCATAGGCGGGGAGGGGAAGTCCTTCACCATGCGGCAACCTGACGAAGCCGACGGTCGGACCGATGACGGAGGGATTTTGAAGGGCTGCGCGCATAAAATCGATCCTATCGGCGCGAACGACGATTCAGTCAACTCAGGTCTAGCGCTATCAACGGCTTTCTTTCGGGCATCACTATGGCCTCCGGCATCCAGGTCAGTCCGACATCACCTGAATCCGAGCAGACCTAGCGCAGTTCCATTGGAACCACGGTGGTCTCCTTGATCTCCTCCATCACGAAGGAGGCCGAAACGTCCGACAGCGCCACCTTGGCGATCAGCCGCTGGTAGAGCCGGTCATAGGCCTTCACGTCGGCGACCCGGGCGCGCAGCACGTAGTCGAGGTCGCCCGACATGCGATAGACGCCGGTGATCTCGGGAAAGCCGGTCACCGCCGCCCGGAATTTCTGCAGCCAGTCCGGGTCGTGGTTGGACGTGCGGATCAGGACGAACACCGAGAGGCCAAGCCCGAGCTTTTCGGCATCGACCAGCGCCACGCGGCCGGTGATGACGCCGTCCTCCTCAAGTCGCTTCACCCGGCGCCAGCAGGCATTGCGCGACAAGGCCACCCGTTCCGACAGCTGGTCGACCGACAGCGTGCCGTCGCGTTGCAGTTCGGTGAGCAATTTTCGGTCGATTTCGTCGATTTCCAGCACCATGTGGGATGTTTGTCCCATGGAGTGCCCAAATACAAGGACATTTTGAGACCAATGAACCGGCGAAGCGTGTCAAGATACTCATATCAGGAACACCAAGCGCTGAAAGGGGAATAGCATGTCGCTCGCAACGATCTTCACCTCTCATCCGGCCAAGGTCGGTGAAACCTATTTCGGCCATATGGCCTTTGCCGCCTGGTTCTCGTCGCGGTTGTTGATGGCGGCGGGTGCCGCGCTCGTTCACGCTTTCTTACCATTTCTGTTCGAGACTACCGCCAGCCGAATCGTCCGCGAGCTTTACGAGCGGACGCACAACAGAGGCTCGCACGGGACCAAGGAGCCAGCGGCTCTCATGGATCGTGCCTAGAGGACGACAGAAGCGATGTGCCGGTGGGCGGCCTATCTCGGTGAAGCGGTTTTTCTCGAAGACATCCTCACGGCGCCCTGTCACTCGCTGATTGCCCAGAGCCATTGCGCCCAGGAAGCGAAATCGCCGACCAATGGCGATGGCTTTGGCCTTGCCTGGTATGGCGACCGGCCGGAGCCCGGTCTCTACCGCGACATCCTGCCGGCCTGGTCCGACCCCAATCTGAAGAGCCTGTGCCGGCAGATCAAGTCGGGCCTGTTCCTTGCCCATGTGCGGGCCTCGACCGGCGGCGCCACCAGCCGCATGAACTGCCATCCCTTCATTTCGGAGCGCTGGTCGTTCATGCACAACGGCCAGATCGGCGGTTTCGAGAAGATCCGCCGGGCGCTGGAAAACTCGCTGTCCGACGCCGTCTTCGACCAGCGCGAAGGCACCACTGATTCCGAATTGTTTTTCCTGCTGATGATCGACGAAGGATTGGTGGCCGATCCGCAAGGCGCCGTCTCGCGCGCCACCAGCCGCGTGCTTGAAGCCTCGCGCCGGGCCGGCCTCGAGCCGGTGCTGAAACTCACCGCCGCCTTCTCCGACGGCCAGGCGCTGCACGCGGTGCGCTATGCCACCGACGCCCACGCCCCGACGCTTTACACCTCCGTTTTCCGCAAAGGCGGCGGCCGCTGCATTGTTTCCGAGCCATTCGACCGCGAGGGCGGCGACTGGCAGGCGATCCCGCGATCGAGCTTCGTCACCATGACCACGGATGGTATCGCCATCCGTCCCTTTGCACCCGCATCGGCTCGGCTGGCACTGGCCGTCTAGTTACAAATTGCGGCAGCGTCGCAGGACAGAGGGGGCGCCGTAGAGCGCCGACCTCAGCAGCGTCGGCGCGCAATTCCGATCAAGCGCAGCCGATCCTCCAATGCTCAACTCCGCTTGAAGTCGCGTCGCTGTCGGCCATCTTGATCTGGACACGCGCGGCCAAGCCGGAGCATTGACTATGGACATCGTCTTTTCCTCAACCGTGGCGCTGGCCGCCGCGATCGCCGCGCGGAAAATCTCGGCTGTCGAGGCGCTCGACGCCCATCTGGCGCAGATCGACAGCCACAATGGGGCTGTCAACGCCGTCATCTCGCTCGACCGGGAAGGCGCTCGCGAGCGCGCAAAAAGAGCCGACGCAGCGCCGGCGCGCGGCGAGGTGCTCGGGCCGCTGCATGGCGTGCCGTTCACGCTGAAGGACATGCACGAGACGGCAGGCATGAAGACCACGGTCGGTTTTCCCGCTTTCGCCGATTATGTCGCCAAGCGGGACAGCCCGGTCGTTGCCAGGCTGAAGGCGGCCGGCGGCGTGCTGATGGCCAAGACCAATGTCGCGACCATGCTGGGAGACTGGCAGTCGAGCAATCCGCTGTTCGGCCGCACGAGCAATCCGTGGGACCTCCAGCGCACCGTCGGCGGCTCCAGCGGCGGCGCGGCGGCGGCGCTTTGTGCAGGGATGACGCCGTTCGATGTCGGCACCGACATGCAGGACTCGATCCGGCTGCCGGCCGCCTTCTGCGGTGTCTATGGCCTCAAACCGACCGAGCATCGCGTCTCGCTGGCCGGCGCCTTTCCCGATCCGGGAGGTGTCGCGCGCAGCGTGCGGCTGATGTCATGTCTTGGCCCGCTGGCGCGCAGCGTGGAAGATCTGGCCTTGATCTATCAAATCATTGCCGGCCCCGACGGAAGCGATACCGATCTTGCGCCGGTGCCGGTCGAAGGCATGCCGAAGCTCGACCCCAAGACATTGCGCATCGCCTTCGCACCGAACCTTCCAGGGTTTCCGGTGGCCAGCGAGATCAGCGCCGCGGTCGAAAGTCTGGCAAGGCAGCTGCAATCGGCAGGGGCGACCGTCGAGGAAGCGAAACTTCCAAAACTCGATCTGCACGACGATCTCAAGCAAGGCGGCGCGCTCATCGGCATGATGATGGAGGCCGCGCAGCCGGAGCCGCCTGAGGAGCCGACACCGGTCTCGCGCTGGTTCGAGGCGCTCGCCCGCCGCGACAAATCCATTCTCGCCTGGGACCAGTTCTTCGAAACCTGGGATGCGCTGCTTTGCCCGGTCGCCATGACGACGGCCTTCCCGCATTGCGATTCGGGCGCGCCAATCCAGGTCGACGGCAAAGAGCAGAGCTACTGGATGCTGCCGGCCTATGGCGCCGTATTCAACTACAGCGGCCATCCGGCACTTTCGCTGCCGTGCGGACAGGACAGCGACGGTTTGCCGATCGGCCTGCAACTGGTCGGCAAACGTTGGTCGGAGTCGCGGCTGCTCGGCGTCGCCAAGGCAATCGAACCGCTGGCGGGTGGCTTTCGTCGTCCGCCGGGTTACTGAGCGAAGCGCGACAGCCCGTAGGGCGCCAGCAGCGGGTCGCGCTCGCCGTCGAGAATTTCCCGGGCGGCGAACAGGCCGACAGCCGGCGCCAGCGTGATGCCAGAATGCATGACCGCGACGTAGAGGCCGTCCAGGCCCTCGGCACGGCCGATGATCGGAAAACCGTCGATCGGCGTCGGCCGGTAGCCAACCGTATGGAAATCCAGCTCCAGTCCGTCGCCGCCGTGCAGCATGGCTTTCAGGGCCGCAAACAGGTCGCGGGCGGTGACTTCGGCATCCATGCCAGGGTCGGCGCCGCCAAAATCCGAGCCGGCGATGATGCGGCCCTCCGCCGTCTGGCGCATATGCAGGCGCTCGGCCAGCACCAGCCCGTTGAGCAGTTTTGCATAAGGCCGCGAATGGACGATCAGCCCGGGCGGTATCTCGATCGGCAGGTTGATTCCGGCCGTCGCGGCGATAGGCGGTGACCCGACGCCCGCCGCGATCACCACCTCGTCGGCGGCTATCAGGCCATGCGATGTGTCCACGCCGTTGATCTGGCCGCCGGTCTGGACCAGCGCCGTCACCGTGCTGGAGATGATCCGCGCTCCGCGCCGTTCGGCGTCCGCCAGCAGCGCCCTGGTGGTGGTCACCGGTTCGGCGACACCCTCTTCGGCGACATGCAAGGCGACATCCGGCAGCTCGGCGAGATTGGGCTCAAGGCGCGCGACGCCAGCGCGGTCGACGTGCTTGATGCCGTAGCCCCAGGCGGAGTGCTCGGCGGCATAGGTTTCCATTGCGGCCGCCGACAAATCCCAGCACAGGCCGCCGCACCAGCTGAGCGGAATTTCGGGCAGGTCCCGCGCCAGCCGCGTCCATTCGGCCATCGCGCGGGTGCGCAACCGGAAATATGGCTGCGGATTGCCCCAGCTGGCATTGATCCAGGCGAAAGAGTTTGGCGTTGCGACGCCGCCGGCGGCGCTGTCGGCAATGATCGTCACCTGCGCCCCCGCTCTGCTCAGATGCCAGGCGATGGAGGCACCGATGATGCCGGCGCCGATAACGATCACTTGTTTCGCCACAGTCATGCTTGCTCCTCTGCCACGTGACCCCCTGAGGGCACTGATTCCAGTGCCATCCTCATGGTCGCTTGCCAACACCAAATACGTCACTTGACATCAATACGTACGTACGTATTATTTCACCATGGCTAGACAATCACTCCGCGAAAAACTCCTCGACGCTGGTTTCCGGACCATCTGGAATTCAGGCTATGCCGCTGCCGGCGTGCGAGACATCGTTGCCGCGGCCGATGCCCGGCCGGGTTCGTTCACCAACCATTTCGCCTCCAAGGAGGAGTTTGCCGGCGAGGTGCTCGACCGCTATTTCGCCTATGTCAGCGGCCTGGTCGAAGCAGCCCTTGCACAGGACGGGACGCCGCCCGTCGGCAGGCTACGCCGCTACCTCGATGTCATCACCTCGAAGCTCGAAGCGCATGACTGGGCGCGCGGCTGCATGATCGGCAATCTCAGCCTCGAAACCGCGGTGCACAGCGAACCGCTGCGCCTGCGGCTTGTCGCCATCTTCGAGCGTTGGCGCCAGCCATTCGCGGCCTGCATCGCCGAGGGTCAGGCGGCCGGTGACATCCCCCGGGCTTTCGATGCCGACGACCTCGCCGACTTCCTGCTGTCGTCGTGGCAAGGCGCCATGCTGCGCATGAAGGTCGAGCGCAGCCCGGCGCCGCTCGAGCGCTTCAAGAAAATCATCTTCAGCACAGTCTTTGCAAAGGAGCCGACCCAATGAGTTTGAACGCCGACAAGCCGCAATCCGGCTCCACCGCGCTGCGGCGCGAGGAAATCGCCGTGCTCGATTCGACCATGTCCTATGTCGAGGCCGGTGCGGCCGGTCCGACCGTGCTGTTCTTGCATGGCAATCCGACCTCATCCCACATCTGGCGCAACATCATCCCGCATGTCGCGCCGCTCGGTCGCTGCATCGCACCGGACCTGATCGGTTACGGCCAGTCAAGCAAGCCCGATATCGATTATCGCTTCTTCGATCATGTGCGCTATCTCGACGCCTTCCTCGATGCGCTCGACATCAGGGAAATGGTGGTGGTCGCGCAGGACTGGGGTACGGCACTTGCCTTTCATCTCGCGGCGCGGCGGCCACGCAACGTTCTCGGCCTCGCCTTCATGGAATTCATCCGGCCCTTCGAGCGTTGGGAGGATTTTCATCAGCGTCCACAGGCGCGCGAACTGTTCAAGGCGCTGCGCACGCCGGATGTCGGCGAGAAGCTGGTTCTGGAAGACAATGTCTTCGTCGAGAAAGTGCTGCCGGCCTCGGTGTTGCGCACGATGGGCGACGAGGAGATGACGGCTTACCGGGCGCCGTTCCCGACACCGCGATCGCGCAAACCGGTGCTGCGCCTGCCCAGGGAATTGCCGATCGAGGGTCAGCCTGCCGACGTCGCCGCCATCATCGAGCACGACCATCGTGCGTTGCGGCTTTCCACCTATCCGAAACTACTGTTCGCCGGCGATCCCGGTGCGCTTGTTTCGCCGCAAGCCGCAGGCGAATTCGCCGCCGGGCTGAAGAACTGCCGGTTCATCAATCTCGGACCTGGCGCGCACTATCTGCAGGAAGACCATGCCGACGCGATAGGCGAGGCCATTGCCGGCTGGCTTCCGGAGATCGTTCCGGCGAGCCACATGGCCGAGTTGGCCTGAGCGCGCCACGCCAACCGGCGGCGTCAGCGCCGCCGGACCGGTCGACAGCCCGGCACTGCGCTGCTAGAAGCCCGGCCTGTCACACGGAAATCCTGTAGAATGCCTGAAGCAATAGAAGAAGAAGTGGCGCGCCGCCGCACCTTCGCGATCATCGCGCACCCCGACGCTGGCAAGACGACGCTCACCGAAAAGCTGCTGCTGTTCGGTGGCGCAATTCAGCTTGCCGGCGAGGTCAAGGCCAAGAAGGACAGGATCCAAACCCGCTCCGACTGGATGAAGATCGAGCGCGAGCGCGGCATTTCGGTCGTCACTTCGGTGATGACGTTCGAATATGAGGACAATGTCTTCAACCTGCTCGACACACCCGGCCACGAGGATTTCGCCGACGACACCTATCGCACGCTGTCGGCCGTCGACAGTGCGGTCATGGTCATCGACGCCGCCAAGGGCATCGAGCCGCGCACGCTGAAACTGTTCGAGGTCTGCCGGCTGCGCGACATCCCGATCATCACTTTCGTCAACAAGATGGACCGCGAAAGCCGCGACCCGTTTGAGATTCTGGACGAGATCGAGCAGAAGCTGGCGCTGGATACGGCACCGATCACCTGGCCGATCGGTCGCGGCAAGACGTTTTCCGGCACCTATCACCTGGCGCTGAACGCGGTGCGCAAGGGTGACGACGAGAAGGAACGCACGCCGGTCAACGGTCCCGATTCCAACCGCGTCGCCGGTCTGTTGCCGGAGAACGAGCGCGAGGCCTTCATCGAGGAGCTGGAACTGGCGCGTGAAGCCTGCCGTCCGCTCGACATCGACGCCTTTCGCGAGGGCCATCTGACTCCGGTCTATTTCGGCTCGGCGCTGCGCAACTATGGCGTCCGCGACCTGATCGAGGCGCTTGGCGCCTTTGGGCCGCCGCCGCGCGCGCAGGAGGCCGATGCCCGCAAGGTCGAGGCGACCGAGGACAAGATGACGTCCTTTGTGTTCAAGATCCAGGCCAACATGGATCCCAATCACCGCGACCGCATCGCCTTCGTCCGCGTCTGCTCGGGCAAACTCGAGCGGGGTATGAAGGCCAAGCTGGTGCGCACCGGAAAGCCGATGAGCCTGTCGGCGCCGCAATTCTTCTTTGCCCGCACCCGCGTTACCGCCGACGAGGCGTTTGCCGGCGACGTCGTCGGCATCCCCAACCATGGCACGCTGCGCATCGGCGATACGCTGACCGAGGGCGAGGAAATTCTGTTCCGAGGCGTGCCCAACTTCGCCCCGGAAATCCTGCGCCGCGTCCGCTTGGGTGACGCGATGAAGGCCAAGAAGCTCAAGGAAGCGCTGCACCAGATGGCCGAGGAGGGCGTCGTGCAATTGTTCTCGCCGGAGGATGGCTCACCGGCCATCGTCGGCGTCGTCGGCGCGCTACAGCTCGACGTCCTGAAGGAGCGGCTGAACTTCGAATACACGCTCCCGGTCGAGTTCGAGATGTCACGCTTTTCGGTCTGCCGCTGGATATCGGCAGAGGACAAGGCCGAGGTTCTGCGTTTCATCGAAGCCCATCGCGGCGACATCGCCCGCGACCTCGACAATGATCCGGTGTTCCTCGCCCAGCACGCCTTTTCGCTGAACTACGAAGCGGAACGCTGGAAGGCGATCCGCTTCGCCACGATCAAGGACTATCAGGTTCGCGACAAGGCCGCTTGACGCGCCATCTTGCCTTCTCCCCTTGTGGGAGAAGGTGTCGCCGAAGGCGACGGATGGTTCCAGGGAACGCCAAGGTCTCACTCCGCTGGAACACCCCTCATCCGTCTCGGCGCTGCGCGCCGATCCACCTTCTCCCA
>NZ_JBFULQ010000190.1:0-9711 GCF_054049815.1 Mesorhizobium sp. P5_C1
AGCCAAGGGATGCCGTCATACATGTCCTTGCCCGACCGGAACACGATCTGAACGACGCGCTTTTACGGCTTGCGGACGAACTGGGCGCTGCTGATCATGCGATCTCTCCAACCGCCAGGGAAAAGCCATCGCCCCCGACGGGAACGGTCATCTCGCAGGCGGTCGCACAAGTGCTGAGCGCCCTTCTACCCGAGCAAAGCGTCATCGTCGATGAGAGCGTCAGTTTCGGTCGCGATTTCTTTTCCGGCACAAAGGGTGCGGCCCAGCACGACTGGCTGCAGCTTACGGGCGGCGCAATCGGTGCAGGTATTCCTCTTGCCACGGGAGCGGCAATTGGCGCGCCCGGCCGACGGGTCGTGAGCCTGCAAGCGGACGGGTCCGCACTTTATTCCGCACAAGGATTGTGGACACAGGCACGCGAAGATCTGGACGTCACGACGATCATTCTTTCCAACCGCAAATACGCAATTCTCCTCGGCGAGTTTGCAAATGTCGGAGCCAATCCCGGGCGCGTCGCGGCGGACATGATGAGCCTGGAGAACCCGTCGATCCGCTGGATCGATCTGGCGAAGGGATACGGCGTCGAAGCAGCGCAGGCGGTGACGATGGGGCGTTTTGCGGATCTGGTGAAAATGTCATTTCGACGCACGGGACCATTCTTGATTGAACTTGTTATTCCCTGATTGCCGCAGGTATCCCACACCCTAGGCAGCTGAGTTGAGCGCATGGCTATCGGCGATTCAGCCGTGTCCTCGCCTTCAAGCCCGACACATCGACAGTCGCTCAATCGGGACTTCTCGCGTTGTGCTAGGCTATAGGCTGGCATATCCCAGGTTCAGGCTCTTATGCCCCGCTTGGCTGGCAGGTTCAGTCCCTGAAAAACTAGCCAAGGTCRGTAGGGCCACTAGCCACCCACCCGCTCACCCCGGAACCCGGCCGAGATGATTTGGTGCGCCGGTCTCTGCAACACTACTTCTGTGGGTTTGCGATGCGTGGGACCGGTATAGGCACGGCGGCGATCAGTTCACGCGTGTAGGCTTCGCGCGGTGATGACAGCACCGCGCGGCGTGCGCCGGCCTCGACGATGCGGCCGGCGCGCATGACGGCGACGTTGTGGCTCATGCGCTCGACCACGGCCATGTCGTGCGAGATGAACAGATAGGAGAGCCCGAGCGTCTCCTGCAGCTCCAGCATCAGGTCGAGCACGCGCGCCCGGACCGACACGTCGAGGGCCGCAACGCTTTCGTCGGCGACAATCAGCTTCGGCTCGAGTGCCAGCGCGCGGGCGATGCAGATGCGCTGGCGCTGGCCGCCGGAAAATTCATGCGGATAGCGCGTGGCATGATCGGCGGCGAGGCCGACGTGCTTCAGAAGCGAGGCCACACGCTCGTTGCGGTCGCCCTTGGCACCAATGCCATGGATGACGAGCGGTTCTGCGATGGCAGCGCCCACTGTCATGCGCGGATCGAGCGAGGCGTAGGGGTCCTGAAAGATCATCTGCGCGGCGCGGCGCACCGGCCGCATCGCGGCGGGGGAAAGGCCCTGGATGGCCGTGCCGCCGATGGTCACTGCACCCGTGAAAGGCACGAGGCCGAGCACGGCCTTGCCGGTGGTGGATTTGCCGGAACCGCTTTCACCGACGAGGCCGAGCGTCTGTCCCGGCATGATGTCGAAAGAGACGTCCTGCACCGCCGGCGCCTCGGCGGCGCGGCGACGGAAAAGGCTGGCGGAAGCGCCGTAATCGACGACGAGGTTCTTGACCGACAGCACCGGCGCGGCGCCCTCCGGCGCGGCTGGTCGGACGGTGGCGGTGACCCTCGGCGGCGCGTCGGT
Source organism: Mesorhizobium sp. P5_C1 (assembly GCF_054049815.1). Lineage (NCBI taxonomy): Bacteria > Pseudomonadati > Pseudomonadota > Alphaproteobacteria > Hyphomicrobiales > Phyllobacteriaceae > Mesorhizobium > Mesorhizobium sp. P5_C1. The sequence continues at coordinate 1,834 of NZ_JBFULQ010000190.1, forward strand.
CGCGGCGTACGCGCCGAGGCGCGGCACGGCGGCGAGCAGCTCGCGCGTGTACTCGGCTTGCGGCCGCTCGAAGATGTCGAGCACCGGGCCTGCCTCGACGATGCGGCCGTCACGCATCACGGCCACCCGGTCGGCCATCTCGGCGACGACACCCATGTCGTGGGTAATCAGGATGATGGCGGTGCCGAACTCCCGCTTCAACTCGCGCATCAGTTTCAGGATCTGCGCCTGCACGGTCACGTCGAGCGCCGTCGTCGGCTCGTCGGCCAGCAGCACTTTCGGCCGGCAGGACAGCGCCATGGCGATCATGACGCGCTGGCGCATGCCGCCGGAGAGCTCGTGCGGATATTGCTTCATGCGCCGCGCCGGGTCGTTGATCTGGACGACGTCGAGCATGGCACGGGCGCGGCTTTCGATGCTGGCGCCTTCCGCGCCCTGATGGGTGCGGATCGCCTCGGTCAGCTGCGCGCCGATCGAGTGTACCGGATTGAGCGAGGTCATCGGCTCCTGGAAGATCATGGCGATCTCGCCGCCACGCACATCGCGCATGGCGCGCTCGGACAGGAGCGGCAGGCTCTGACGATCGAGCCTGATGTCGCCGCCGGCGATGCGCAGCGAGGTGCGCGGCAACAGCCGCATGATCGAAAGCGCCGTCACCGACTTGCCCGAACCGGACTCACCGGCGATGCACAATGTCTCGCCCGGCGCCAGGGCAAAGCTGATGCCGTCGATGACGCGCCTCGCCCCTTCAGGCGTCAGCGCGTCCACTGACAATCTGTCGACGGTCAGGACGGCGTCCTGCTCTGGCCCGGAAGCATCCGCCATCAATTGAAGACGATTCTTGGGAAGTAGAACGAGACGACCCAGTTCGGCATGTCAACGATCTCGCTGATGCGCAGGTCGCCGCAAACCGAGCAGAGCATGTAGGCGTCGACCGGCTTCAGCCCATGCTCCGCGGCAAGCAGGTCGACCATGCGCATGACGCTTTCGCGCGCCGCGGTCATCAGGTCCGGCCCGATGCCGGTGGTGGCCTCGTAGCCGGCCGCGTCGAGATGGCGGGTCACCGGTCCCGGCGTGGTGAAGCGCGGGCTTTGCAGCCGCGCGTCCTTGACCAGCTCGATCGTCGCCTCGACATCCATACGGCTCTCGATGGCGGTGCCGCAGACCTCGCCGTCGCCTTGAGCGGCATGGGTGTCGCCGATCGAAAACAGCGCGCCCTCGACCTCGACCGGCAGATAGAGCGTGGTGCCAGCCGAAAGGTCGCGGATGTCGAGATTGCCGCCGACACGGCGCGGCGGCACGACCGAGTGGAGGCCGGGTTCGGCAGGCGCCACGCCGATCGTGCCGGCGAAGGGTTTTAGCGGTACGCGGCCACCAGGGCCAAAGAGTGCCGGCGTCATCGCGGCGGCGTCATATTTCCAGATGTGCAGCGCCGGCTCCTCGAACTGGTCGGCGAGCAGGCCGAAGCCTGGAATGTTGGCGGTCCAGCCGAGGCCCGACGGTTCGAAATGGCGCAGCGTGATCTTCAGCGCATCGCCGGGCTTGGCGCCCTCGACATAGACCGGTCCGGTCACCGGATTGACCTTGCCGAAATCCATCGTCCTGACGTCCGCGACCGTGGAGCTGGCGTTGAACTGCCCGCCTGAGGAATCGAGACATTCGAAATGGATTGTCGAGCCGGGCCTTGCCGTCTGCGCCGGCTCGAAGTCGCGGTTCCAGCCGAAATGATGGCTGGCGCGATGGATGGTGTAGTCGCACTTCACGCACATGGTTTTTTCTCGTTGTCTTGGGCAAGCCGCCCTCCCGTGCAGGCGGCATCATGGGACGGTCCCGGCGGCGAGCTGGATGCCTGCCGCCGCGAGATGAGAAGAGCCTATTTGTTCACGTAGATCGCTTCGTAATCGATGACGCGGGTGGGATCGATGTAGATCTCGTCCGGGCCGCCCATGCGCTTGGACTTGGCCACCACGCGGCGTTCGTTGAAGACCGGGATCCAGGGTGCTTCATTGGTCTGGATGTCGGTGAAGATCTGCGCCCAGGCCTTGTTGCGCTCCTCGGCCTTGGCCGGTACCGGCATGGCGTCAGCGGCCTGGCCGCGGGCGTCGATGTCCTTGTTGCAGTACCACGACCAGTTCCAGCCGCCGGCAACAGCGCTGCCGCAGCCCAGGATCGGCCCGTAGAAGTCGGACGGATCCGGGAAGTCGGCGATCCAGCCGAGGCCGCCGGACCAGACCATCGGCGCCTGCCCCTGCGTGCCGCCGGCGGCGATCACGTTCGGGTTCGCCACCGCCTTGATCTCGGCCTTGACGCCGATCGCCGCCAAATCCTGCTGGATCGCCTGGGTGATGCGTGGCTGCGGATCGGTGTTGGAGGTGTAGATCTGCGTCGAGAAGCCGTCCTTCAACCCGGCTTCGGCAAGCAGCGCCTTCGCCTTTTCGGGGTCGTAGGCATAGCCCTTGTAGTTCTGGTCATAGCCCGGCATCAGCGGCGGCAGCACCTGGCTGGCCGGCGTGGCGCGGCCGTTGATGATGCGCACGATGCGGTCCTTGTTGATGGCCATGTTGACGGCCTGCCGCACCTTGGCGTTGTCGAACGGCTTCACCTGCGTGTTCAAGGTGACATAGCTGGTCTCGAGCTGCTGGCGGTCGACGATCATGCCCTCGAACTCGGCCGACTTCTTCATCTCCAGATATTTCGCCGGCGGGATGCCGTCGCCGGCGATATCGACCTCGCCCTTCTGCAGGCGCAGCAGCGCCACCAGCGGCTCCTGGCCGACTTCGACGGTGAAGCTGTCGACATGCGGCCGGTCCTTGACGAAATAGTCGGGGTTCTTCTGGAAGACGAGGCGCTGGCCGATCGTCCATTCCTTCAGCGTGAAGGCGCCGGAGCCGACCGGGTGTTTGCCGAAATCGCCATTGGCGGCTTCCACGGCCTCCTTCGGCACGACGGAAGCGAAGTTCAGCGCCAGGACGTTGAGGAAGGTGGCGTCGGGCTGCGACAGGGTGAACTTGACCGTGTGGTCGTCGACCGCGGTAATGCCTTCCATCGTGTCGGCGGTGCCGGCGGTCATCTTGTCGGCGCCGACGATCGAGTGGAAGAAGCCGGCGCCGGGGCCTTGCGTCTTCGGGTTGACGGCGCGCTCGATCGACCACTTCACGTCCGCCGCCGTCACCTCGCGGCCGTTGGTGAACTTGACGCCCGGATGCAGTTTGAAAGTGTAGATCTTGCCGTCGTCGGAGACGTCGTAGCTGTCGGCAAGCGCCGGCCCGAGCTCCGTCGTGCCGGGCTTGTAGTCGACGAGGCGCGAGAACAGCGCGTTGATCATCGACCAGTTCTGCCAGTCGTAACCGACGGCCGGGTCAAGCGTGGCGATGTCGTCCTTATAGGTGACGATGATGTCGCCGCCGTTGGTCGGCGTGTCGGCGAAGGCAAGCTTGGCCGGCACCAGGGCGGAGGTGGCGAGCAAGGCCGCCAGGCCCATCCTTTTGGCGAATTTGTTCATTGAGTTCACTCCTCTGTTGGTTTTGTTGGTTATTGGCTGCGGATGCGCGGGTCGACGAAGGGCGCGATGAAGTCGGCGAGCAGATTGCCGAGCACGATGGCCAGCGCCGAAACCAGGGTGACGCCCATGATGATGGGCACGTCGACCTGCTGGATGGCCTGCCAGGCGAGCTGGCCGATACCGGGCCAGCCATAGACGGCCTCGACCACCACCACGCCGCTCATGAACTGGCCGATGTCGATGCCGACCATGGCGATGATCGGCAACAGCGCGTTGGGCAGCGCATGGCTGAGCACAACACGGCGGCCGCTGAGACCCTTGGCATGGGCGGTGCGCACATAATCCTGGCGCAGCACCTCGATCATGGCCGAGCGCACCATGCGCGCGTACCATCCGGCGCCGAGCACGCCGAGCGTGAGGGCCGGCAGCACCACATGCCGCGCGGTGCCGAAGCCGGACATCGGGAACCAGCCGAGCGTGGCGGCAAAGACGTATAAAAGCAGCAGCGCCACGACGAATTGCGGCGACGAGACGCCGACGAAGGACAGCATCATGATCGAACGGTCGACGAAGCCACCGCGCCAGACCGCCGCGATGATGCCGAAGGTCAAACCAAGCGCCACCTCGACGACGATGCCGGCGGCCATGAGCACCAGCGTCGCCGGCAAGCGCGCCAGGATCAGCGGCAGCACTTCGGTCTTCTGCGTGTAGGAGCGGCCGAGGTCGCCATGCAGCAAAGAGCCGACATAGTGCAGGAACTGCATGATCAAAGGCTGGTCGAGACCGAGCTCATGGCGGATCGCGGCCACCATCTGCGGCGTAGCTGAGCGGCCGGCGATCAGCACGGCGGGGTCGGCCGGCAGGTAGTAGAGCAGAAGGAAGGTGATGGCGGCGACGCCGAGCAGGATCAGCACGGCCTGGACAAGACGGCGGGCGAGGAAGACGGCCATCGTTACAGCCTCCCGCGCTGCGTCGGGTCGAGGATGTCGCGCAAGGCGTCGCCGATCAAATTGAACGACAAGGCGGTGGCGAGGATGATCGCGCCGGGGATGAACACCAGCCAGGGCGCATCCTGGAAATAGCTCTGGCTCTCGAAGATGATGTTGCCCCAGGAGGGTTGTGGCGGCTGCACGCCGATGCCGAGAAAGGACAAGGTCGCCTCGAGCAGCACCGTGGTGGCGATGCCGAGCGTGCCCCAGACGATCGCTGTCGGCATCAGATGCGGCAGGATGTGCAGGAAGATGATGCGGCCATTGCCGGCGCCGAGCGAACGTTCGGCGACGATGAAGTCGCGCTCCACCAGGCCGCGCGTTTCTGTGTAGACGATGCGGGCGACCTGCACCCAGTTGACCAGCGCGATGACCATGGCGACGATCCACAGGCTGGGCTTGAGCAACGCCGCGAGCGCGATGGCGAGCAGCAACGCCGGGAATGCCATCATCAGGTCGGTGAAGCGCATCAGCAAATTGCCGACGGTGCCGCGCAGATAGCCGGCGAGCAGCCCGACGAGAAGGCCGATCGCGACGGCGACGCCATTGGCGACGAGACCGATGATCAGCGACGTGCGGGCGCCGAACAGAACGCGCGAGAAGAGGTCGCGTCCAAGCGTGTCGGTACCGAACAAATGCTCGCCGCTGGGTGGCAGCGGTGCGCCTTCGAGCGACAGGCCGTCGGTGAGCTGGTTGTCCGGCGAGAAGTGCACGATCCAGGGCGCGAAGATCGCCGCCAGCAAAACGATGACGACCACGATCAGCCCGAACAGGGCGGAAGGCCGTCTGACAAGTTCGCGCAAAACCCGCATGCGGCGCCTACATCGCCCGCGGCACGGGCTCATGCCCGGCGACGATGGCCGCGGCGACATGCTCGACGGTGAGTCGGCGCTGCATGGCGAGGCGACAAAGGATGCGATAGGCGCCGTCCTCATCCGTACCCTGCGCGGCCATGATCGAGCGCATAGCGTCATGGACGATCGGCCTGAGCCGCAAGCGCTCCTCCAGGCCGGCAATGCGCGCCCGCACAGCGGTACGCTCGTGATGGGCATGTGTGGCAAGCACCAGCGCCGGATAGACCGAGGAGGCGACGACCGGCTTTGCCATGATCGCGCCGGCGCCCTTGGCCAGCGCCCAGGCGATGCGGCCCGGCGCTTCGGAGCCGAGGAGTGCCACCACCGGAACCGGTGCATCGTCGCCATTCCATGGCAACAGATCGTCCCACCCCTGATCGGCATCGACCAGGACGATATCGGCCGGCGTCTCGGCAAGATCGAGCGGCTTCCACTGCACCAGAACGGTGACGCCGAGACGTTCAAGCTGCCGCTTCAGGCGCTCGATGTTGTCGTYGGCGCGATGCAGGATCGCGGCGCGCCAGGAAACGAAATTGGGCGTGCGCGTCATTGCACCACCCTCAGATGCGGGGCGTGCTGGATGGGCAGCGTGCCGACGAGATAAGGGTCGGCGGCGATGGCGCCATGCGAGGCGATGATGTCGAAGCCGGAGCGCTCGTTGATGCGGCCCAGATGGAAGGGCAAGGCGGCGTGGTTGGTGCGCGGATCGATGGCCAGCGTGCCGAGCACAGTCTGCCGCGGCCGGGCATGCAGGAAGCCGCGCACGCTGGCAGGGTCGTCGCGGTCGGCCTCCGACACCGCCTCGGCGCAAAGTTTCACGGCGGCGTAGGCGCCGGCAAAGAAGCTGGAGACGCGACGCTCGGCGCCGAAGCGGGCGGCGACGCGTTGCTTGAAGCCGCGGTTCTCGAACGACGCCAGGCTTTCGAAATAGGAAGCCGTCGAGAGCTGGCCGATAGCCACGCCCGGCTCGATCTCGCCGAGCTCGCATTCGGTCAGGTCGCAGCTCAGCACCGGGCAGTGCTCCGGCGCGAAGGCGGGATCGTGCGCGGCGAGCTGCTTGACGGCGGCAAGGAAGGCATAGCTCGAAGGGCCGATCATGTTGTTCAGGATGAAGTCCGGCCTATGGCGCTCCAGGTCGGCGATGAGCAGGCCGACATCGGTCTCCTCGATCGGCAGGCAGCGCTCGCCCACCACCTCGCCGCCGGCGCGCATGAGAAGCTCGCGCGCCAGCCGGTTCATCTCCCAGCCCCAGACATAGTTGGCGCCGGCGAGATAGACGCGCTTGCCGTGGCGCGGCAGCATATAGTCGAACAGCGGGATCAGATGCTGGTTGGGACAGGCGCCGGTGTAGATGACGTTCTCGTTGGCCTCGAAACCTTCATAGGGGCAGATGTACCAGAGCAGCCCGTCATATTTCTCGACCAGCGGGATGACATCCTTGCGCGACAGCGAGGTGATGGTGCCGATCACATTGCGGCAGCCCTCGTCGCGCAGCATCGAACGGATCAGATCGAGGTAGCGCTCCGGCTGCCCGGCCGGATCGCCGAACACCGGCTCAATGCGCACGGGGCTGCCGGCCTTCTCCAGTTCCTCGATGGCGAATTCGGCGCCGGCGCGGCAGTCGCGCCCGATCGCCCCGTAGGGACCGGTGGTCGAATAAAGAATACCGACCCTGAACGTCTTCACCCGGACCTCAAAAAACAAAGGCCCCACACGCACCCCATGCTCGATGAGACGCGGCGGGGCCATGCTGCCCTTGTCCGGCCTTGCCGGACGCGATGTGTTACGCGGAAAAATGTGCGCTTGCGAAATAGAACACGAGCAGGCGCACACTTGTCAACGGCGACTTGCTCGAATGGAATAGCTTGGAGGTTAGCTCATTAGACGGTCGGCTCGACATGGAGCATGCAGGTCAGTCCACAGTCTGCATTTCGGCCGGGCTACCTAAGGCTGCCGGTTAGAATGCGAGCTGATCGACTGCCTACAATCCGGCAAGGGGAAATGCCCGATCCTGGCTTGATCACGACCTCCAAGTGGTCGCAAGCATTTCCGCTTTCGTGAAGCGTCGAGGCTGACCTCTACGACCGAGATGAGGCGCGAAGCAGTCGTTTGAGATGGTAGCCAGGAAAGGATTGTTACGGACTACCTGTCGCTCCAGTCTTGTTATGGCTTGTTCAAGGCATGCGACCAGGCGCCCACTTCCGAGCGACTCACGATCACACTACCCGCCTCGATTTCGCGCTGCATGCGCTGTCCCAAAGTTTCAATATCGACCTCAGCGGCCGTCGCAACTCCCCGGCTCTGGATTTCCGGCAGCATCGTGACAATAAGTTCGGCGGTCTGGTTTGACCATTCGAATCCGCCCTTGGTTCCCCCAACCACCGCCTCCATGTGCATTGAGGGCGCGGGCAATCCAGCCGCACGGAATGCCGCATCGAGCTTGATACCCATATTGGTCTCGATACCTTTGAGTTCGCAAAGCCAAAGTCCAATCACCCCGATCCATTGCTTGATGATCCCGCAAGCACAAACG
>NZ_JBFULQ010000191.1:0-9685 GCF_054049815.1 Mesorhizobium sp. P5_C1
ACCCAGTGCCGACGCGACCGCGATAGATGAGCTTGCCATTGTCGTAAGTGCCGAGGATCAGCGAGGCCATGCCATGTCCTGTGTCACTTGGGCGATAGCCGCCGACAACGAATTCCTGTCGCTTCGTGCACTTGATCTTGAGCCAACTCCCGGTGCGGTCGCCGACGTAGGAGCTGTCGGCGCGCTTGGCGATAACGCCTTCGTGGCCGCCCGCGCACATGGCGTCAAACACCCTTTTGCCCTGGTCGAGGATGTGGCTGGAGAATTGCAGGCTGTCTTCAGGGCGGCGCGAGCCTAGCAGGGACTCAAGTCGCTCCTTGCGCTCAAGGAGCGRCTGGTTCGACAGATCTTCGCCATCGAATTCAAGCAGATCAAAGGCATAGAATTTGAGCGGCATACCCGCGGCAATGCCGGTTTTCAGCATGGAGAAGTTCGTGCGGCCCTGGCTGTCGATGGCGACGATCTCACSGTCGATCARCACCGCGCCCTTGGTCAGTCTCCGAAGCGGCGGCAGGATGACCTTGAACTGTCGGGTCCAGTCGTGGCCATTGCGGGTATAGACGACGACGTTCGAGCCGGAGATGGCGACTTGGGCACGATAGCCGTCGAACTTCATCTCGAAGAGCCAATCCCCGCCGACCGGTATGTGGTCTGTCAATGTGCAGAGCTGGAAGGACCGAAATCCCGGCAGCGGATATCTAGGGATAGATTCCAAGTCTCGGCGCCGTGTGCGCCTTTTGCTGATGCCGAGGGTGCCATCTACAGCCGACATGCGGAACTCGGATACACAGTCCGATTCAATACCCTGCCTGGGATTCGGTTCCATGTCCAAGCATCTCCGCGCCGGCGACCGTCGGCGCTCTAAGGAAGAACGGCGTATAAGCCGCAGTCCTGCGCGCGTCCGCAACCGCGGATCATTGTCGCGCGTAGGACGGAGGAAATTCGCCCCCGCCGCGGGCGGTGAACGGGACAGCCGTAGGAGCGTCAGCATAGCGCCGGCCGCAGGACGGGATGCGGGACCGACTGTCCCCGTCCGCGGTGGTCCGCATGTTTTGCGTCGAAGCCGACCGGCGGAGATCGCTCGCATTCCCGGTTCTCGACAGTCCGGCCGCTGATCGGCGACGATGCGATAGGATTGTCCAACCAGTGCCGAGTGGGCCTGGACGAATTTCGATGAAGTCTTGCATCCGTTCGCCCCTCAATTGCGTGGCAGCTTGTGAATTTCCAGCCTGACAGGCCCTCCCCTGTTACAACTCGTGCAGAAGAGCGCTCGCTCGACCGAACTGAACAGAGCGCCTTTTCCATAGCGTTCGATGAGCCCGGCAGGCTTTACCGTCGCATGGTGCGAACAGGATCTGCACCAGGCCCGCAACACATGCCATTCGCGAAGATCGCCGAGCGCCACATCGAGGCCCGCATGAACGCTGCCATCAATGATGGCCTGCGGTGGGATCTTGACCTCGCCTGGTGTCAGGATTTTCTCCATCACATGCCGACTGTTGTAGTGGATCAGCAACATGCCTGGCCGGCGCCGGATGGCAGCTTGCCAGGCTGCCTGACTCACCGTTGAATCGGGGGAACGCGAAATGGTTTCGGATAGGGCCTGCTCCTCTCGATCCCATACCTCGATCCGAAAATTGTCTTCCGCTGTTTTTGCCATAGCTTCGCCGGCCAGCGCGATTGACGCCGAGCCATGGTCCTTTTCTGCTTCAGATCACGCTGAAATAAGGAACATATTCCTCCCCCGTCAAGGGCAGGCTTGACTCTTTGTTCTCTTTTTGTTCACTATTGGCGGAAATGGCCATAGGAGGCAGAGGCGGCATTGCTCTATGTCGGTCGCAACTGCTTGCTGCCGACTGCACTGGTAGCTTCGGTGGTTAAGAGGATTCCGATTGGATCAGGCTTTCTAGCAGATCAAGCAGCCGGTCCTGCTGCTGGGCACCGTAGCGTTGCTCGATCGCCTCATAGATCGCGGCACGCTCAGGCGACAGGTCCTCGATCAGTGCCAGCCCGGCCGGACTGATGGCGATCAGTGCCCGGCGCCCATCATCCTTTACCCTGTTGCGGGTGATGAACTGCCGCTCCTCCATCGCCTTGATGATGCGGGTCAAGCTAGGCGGCAAGATCGAGGCTCGATTGGCGAGTTCGGTTGCTTCGAGCGGCCCGGTTTCGGCAAGCACCCGCAGCACGCGCCATTGCTGCTCGGTGATGTCGTGTCGGGCAAGCATCGGTCGAAAGTGCGCCATGATCACTTCACGGGCACGAAGCAGGGCCATTGGCAGGGAGCGTTTGGTTTCCGTTATTCGCAAGGAAGACTCCACGAAGGCGCGCATGAGCCCATTGGCAATCACCCGCGAACTCACAGCCAAGTTAGGATGTCGAGCGCACGGGAAAGGATGTTGACCCAACTGCAAAGCAATTGACAATACATCAACAAAATGTAATACGCACGTTAATTAAAGACAGCGTATATGTCCGACTGGAGCGACAGCTTGCCGCACATGGTGATCGACTATTCGGCGAATCTCGACGCCAGGGTAGACATGACGGAGCTCTGCGCTTTGGTCTCGCGGACAATCCTCGAAACCGGCCTGTTCGAGCCGGGCGCGGTCAGGGTGCGCGCCTTCCGCGCTGATGCTTATGCCATCGCCGACCGTCTGCCCGAGAACGGTTTCATCGACCTGAACTTCCGCATTGGCAAGGGCCGCACTGACGAAGAGAAGAAACGCACCGGCGAAGCGATCTTCGCGGCAGTGTCCGAGCATCTCGCTTCATTGTTCACGACGCCGCATTTCGCGCTCTCCCTGGAGATCCRCGAGATCGACGCCGAACTGAGCTGGAAGAAAAATGCCATCCACCCGCGCCTGCGTGGCAAGTGACAGGGCGTGGCAAGTGACAGGAAAGACCTCATGGCTCTAGACGACAATCTGAAGAAGGCCGAGGCCTATCTCGAACGCTTCAAAAAGGGCGGTGTGCTCAACCAGATCGGTGGCGAGGCCGTGCCGGCCGCCGACGGCTCGACATATGAGACGATCTCGCCGATCGATCTGAAGCCGATCGCCACCGTGGCGCGCGGCAAGGCTGAAGACATCGACCGCGCCGCCAAGGCGGCGAAGGCGGCCTTTCGCGACTGGGCGGCGCTTGCCGGCGACGCCCGCAAGAAGCTGCTGCACAAAATAGCCGACGCGATCGTGGCGCGGGCCGAGGAAATTGCCTTCGTCGAATGCATGGACACCGGCCAATCGCTGAAGTTCATGGCCAAGGCAGCATTGCGCGGCGCCGAGAATTTCCGCTTCTACGCCGACCGTGCACCGGAAGCCCGCGATGGCCGCAYGATCCGCGCGCCGAACCAGGTCAACATGACCACTCGTGTACCGATCGGCCCGGTCGGCGTCATCACGCCGTGGAACACGCCCTTCATGCTGTCGACCTGGAAGATCGCGCCGGCGCTCGCCGCCGGTTGCACCATCGTCCACAAGCCGGCGGAGCTGTCGCCGCTGACGGCGCGGCTGCTGGTCGAGATCGCCGAGGCGGCCGGCCTGCCCAAGGGCGTCTGGAACCTCGTCAACGGTTTTGGCGAGGATGCCGGCAAGGCGCTGACCGAGCACCCCGATATCAAGGCGATCGGTTTCGTCGGCGAAAGCCGCACCGGCTCGATGATCATGAAGCAAGGCGCCGACACGCTGAAGCGCGTGCATTTCGAGCTCGGCGGCAAGAACCCGGTCATCGTCTTTGCCGACGCCGATCTGGAGCGCGCCGCCGACGCCGCCGTCTTCATGATCTACTCGCTCAACGGCGAGCGCTGCACCTCGTCCTCGCGCCTGCTGGTCGAGGCCTCGGTCTACGACAAGTTCACCGCGCTGGTGGCGGAGAAGGCCAAGCGCATCAAGATAGGCCACCCGCTTGACCCCGAAACCGTGGTCGGTCCGCTGATCCATCCGGTGCATGAGGAGAAGGTTCTCTCCTACATCGAGATCGGCAAGTCGGAAGGCGCCACGGTCGCTGCCGGCGGCGGCAAATTCGCAGGTCCGGGCGGCGGCTGCTATGTCAGCCCGACGCTGTTTACCGGCGCCAACAACCGCATGCGCATCGCCCAGGAGGAAATTTTTGGACCGGTGCTGACCGCCATCCCGTTCAAGGACGAGGCCGAGGCGCTGGCGCTGGCCAACGACACCCAGTACGGCCTGACCGGCTATCTCTGGACTTCGGACGTCACCCGCGCCTTCCGCTTCACCGATGCGCTCGATGCCGGCATGATCTGGGTCAACTCGGAAAATGTGCGCCATCTGCCAACGCCGTTCGGTGGCGTCAAAAGTTCGGGCATTGGCCGCGACGGTGGCGACTGGTCGTTCGATTTCTACATGGAAACCAAGAACATCGCGTTCGCGACCGCGCCACACTCGATCCAGAAGCTCGGCGGCTGACCGGAGACATCAAGATGCCCTTGCCCACACCCAACCTCTACCCGGCCTTCAACATCGTGCGGCTGAGCCATGTCGAACTGGCAGTGACCGACCTCGCAAAATCACGCGCCTTCTATGTCGACACGCTCGGCCTGCAGGTGACCGACGAGAGCAAGGACGCGATCTATCTGCGCGCGCTGGAAGAGCGCGGCCACCATTGCATCGTGCTGCGGAAGGCTGCCAAGCCGGAAGCCCGCGACCTCGGCTTCAAGCTGTTCTCCGACGAGGATCTCGACAAGGCCGAGCACTTCTTCAGAGGCAAAGGCCTGCCGGTGGAATGGGTCGAGCGGCCGTACCAGTCACGGACCTTCCGCACCCGCGACCCGCACGGCATTCCGCTGGAGTTCTACTCGAAGATGGAGCGGCTGCCGCCGATTCACCAGAAATACGCGCTCTACAAGGGCGTCAAGCCGTTGCGCATCGACCACTTCAACTGCTTCTCGCCCAACGTCGATGAATCGGTGGCGTTCTACAACGAGCTCGGCTTTCGTGTCACCGAGTACACCGAGGATGCCAGCAGTGGAAAGCTCTGGGCGGCGTGGACGCACCGCAAGGGTGGCGTCCACGACATCGCCTTCACCAACGGTGTCGGACCGCGCCTGCACCACCTCGCCTTCTGGGTGCCGACCCCGCTCAACATCATCGATCTGCTCGACCTGATGGCGACGACCGGCTACCTCGCAAACATCGARCGCGGYCCCGGCCGRCACGGCATTTCCAACGCCTTCTTCCTCTATATCMGMGAYCCCGACAAYCACCGCATCGAGATCTACTGTTCGGACTACCAGACGGTCGATCCCGATCTGGAGCCGATCAAGTGGGACCTGAAGGACCCGCAGCGGCAGACGCTGTGGGGCGCGCCGGCGCCAAAAAGCTGGTTCGAGGAAGGCAGCGTCTTTGCCGGCATCGAGCCGCGCCAGCCCGATCTCTCGGCCTCACCGATCATCGCGCCGTGATGATGGCTACGACAGGCGTGATGGGGAAATCAGCATGACGGCACAGGCACGGCTCGCCACCTTCACCATCGGCGGCAAGAAGCGCTACGGCGCGATCACCGGCAAGGGCGTCGTCGACCTGTCGGCGCGCCACAGCCAGTGGCCGACGCTGCGCGAAGTGATAGAGGCCGGCGCCTTGCAACATCTGGCGGAAGAGGCGGATGCCTTTGCCGCCGATTTTTCCCTCGACGACATCGCCTACGACATTCCGGTCCCCTCCCCGGAAAAGATCATCTGCGTCGGCGTCAACTTTCCCGACCGCAACGAGGAGTACAAGGACGGCCAGGCAGCCCCCTCCAACCCGTCGCTGTTCATCCGCTTCCCGCGCTCCTTCGTCGGCCATGGCGCGCCGCTGGTACGGCCGCCGGAATCGCCGCAGCTCGACTATGAGGGTGAGATCGTCATCGTCATCGGCAAGGCCGGCCGGCGGATCGCCGAGAAGGATGCGCTCGACCACATCGCAGCACTTTCGCTCTGCAACGAAGGCACCATCCGCGACTGGGTCCGCCACGCCAAGTTCAACGTCACCCAGGGCAAGAATTTCGACCGCACCGGCGCCATCGGCCCCTGGCTGGTGCCATACACCGACGAGCCGCAGATCGCCGACATCGCGCTGACCACCCGCGTCAATGGCGAGCTGCGGCAGCAGGACCGCACCAGCCGCATGATCTTTTCGTTCCGCAAGATCATCAACTACGTCTCGACCTTCACCACGCTGGTGCCCGGCGACGTCATCGTCACCGGCACGCCGACCGGTGCCGGCGCCCGTTTCGAGCCGCCGATCTGGCTGAAGCCGGGCGATGTCATCGAGGTCGAGGCCGACGGCATTGGCCTGCTGCGCAACGGCGTCGTCGACGAGGGGACAGCGCAATGACCCCCGAGCAAGTCGAGGACGCCGCAGCGCAGCTGTTCGAAGCCGAACGAAACCGCCGGCAGATCAGGCTGCTCAGCCTCGATTTTCCCGATGCGACGATGGACGACGCCTAYCTGGTGCAGGCAGCACTGGTGAAGCGCAAGGTCGCGTCGGGCCTGACGATCAAGGGCTGGAAGATCGGCCTGACTTCCAAGGCCATGCAATCGGCGCTCGCCATCGACATTCCCGATTCCGGCGTGCTGTTCGACGACATGTTCTTCGACGACGGCGGCATCGTTCCCGCCAACCGCTTCATCCAGCCGCGCATCGAGGCCGAGATCGCCTTCGTCATGAAGGCGCCGCTGTCGGGGCCGGACGTATCGATCGACGATGTGCTCGACGCCACCGATTACATCACCCCTGCCCTTGAAATCCTCGACACCCGCATCGAGCGCGTCAACAAAGAGACCGGCAAGATCAGGACCTTCTTCGACACCATCTCCGACAATGCCGCCAATGCCGGCATCGTCATCGGTGGTCGCGCGTCTGGGCCGCGCGAGGCCGACCTGCGCTGGATCGGCGCCATCCTGTCTCGCAATGGCGAGGTCGAGGAAACCGGCCTTGGCGCCGGCGTGCTCGACCATCCGGCCAAGGGCATCGTCTGGCTGGCCAACCGGCTGCATCAATACGGCATGCAGATCGCCGCCGGACAGGTTGTGCTGTCAGGCTCGTTCGTGCGCCCGGTGGAGGCGCGCCACGGCGACAGCATCGTTGCCGATTTCGGCCCTCATGGAACAATCCGCATCGCGTTCGCCCGCTAGAGCGGCGCTTGAAACAGACTCGCTGTGCCTCGTCACTTCAGCCTATGAGCAAGCTTCAGTCGGTCGAACTCGTCCGCACCGGCCGCATTAGCAAGGCCAAAGCCGAGATGGTGCGGACCGCCCTCACCTTAAGAAGTGGCAAACGACATATGAGCCGTATGGTCAATGGTCCGCGCGTCTGGGCCGTGAGGCCGCCAATCGGCAGGCTCCGAAAAAAGCCAAGATCGCACTCGCCCGAAAGCTCGCGGTCATCCTTCGTCGCATCTGGGCGACAGCACCGAGTCCCGCCGGACCGATAGAGGTGAATCGGCTGCATAGGGGCACTGCTCTCACCTGTAGCGAGCCTAGATCCTTGACGGGACGCTGGGTCGAGTGGAAACCACCATCGGTGGAATGGTCCACGTCAGGCAGAATGGCTCCGAATGACGCGTATTTGCCGCCAATCGCCGCATGAACGGACGGAGATCGTTCGGAGTCCCAGCACCTGGACTTGAATATGGCCGATCGTTAACGAGCGAGAGAAATTGAAGCCCGGACAAAGTGCGGACTTCCTGGGCGCACGCCTTGCTTCCGATACGCGTGCCTCTACCCGTGCTTTGATTAAATGCTGGGGAGACATTGCTGTTAGTCGAAGCGAAGAACGACGGTGGCTTGCTGACAGAGACCTCACCGAAAGGCGCGGCAGTCTTTTGGGTCCCAGCCTATCTTCACATCAACGCCAGGCCGCAGTGGCAGGTCGGATCTTGCGTTGACTGTCTTAATGATGAAGTTCTCCGAGCCCGCCGCGTGAACTTTCACCCGAATATGGTCGCCGTGATAAATCGTATCGAGCACCTTGCCATCGAATTGGTTCATCGGGTCTGGAAAGTCATGGCCCAATAGACAGCGTTCCGGGCGGACCGAAATTATCACGCTATCGCCTGGCGCGAGAGACTCATCGGCGACTGCACGCACAACGCCACCGCCTGACAAGGCAACATCGTACAGTCCGTCCTTGCCGGACTTGGCGACCTTCCCTATCAGCGTATTGTTCTCACCAATGAACCGGGCGACGAACGCGTTGGCGGGACGTTCATAGAGGTCCTGCGGTGTCGAAAGCTGCTGGATGATGCCATCGTTGAACACGGCTATCCGGTCCGACATGGTCAGGGCTTCGGATTGGTCGTGGGTCACGTAGATCATTGTGATGCCGAGACGATCATGCAGCGCCTTGATTTCGTATTGCATCTGCTCTCGCAAATGCTTGTCCAACGCGCCCAGCGGTTCATCCATCAGAACCACTGTCGGCTCGAAGATGAGTGCCCGCGCCAGCGCGACGCGCTGCTGCTGGCCGCCGGAAAGCTGCGAGGGGCGTCGCCCTGCGAAATTGGGCAGCTCAACCATCTCGAGCGCGCGTTTGACCCGGTTGGCGATGTCGGCCTTGGCGACGCGGCGCACCTCAAGGGGAAAGGCGAGATTCTGTGCCACGGTCATGTGCGGGAACAGTGCATAGCTCTGGAACACCATGCCGATGCCGCGCTCATGCGGCGGCGTCTGGGTCACTGGCCGTCCGTCCAGCAGGATTTCGCCTGAGGTGGCATCCTGAAAGCCAGCAAGCATCATCAGAGTGGTCGTCTTGCCGGAGCCCGACGGGCCGAGCAAGGTGAGGAATTCGCCCCTGAGTACGTCGAGGTTGAGGTTTTTGACGACGAGGCCAAGGCCTCCATACGATTTCTGTACATTGATGAACCGGACCAGTGCGGTCTCGTCATGGGCTCGCGCGGGATTTGCCGACAAGTCGCTCATCATATCTGGCTCACGAATTTGCTGACGAGACAGGTCTCAAGGCCTTCGACACCGTTTTCGGCCCCGTGTCCGCTGTCCTTAATGCCCAGAAACGGCGTCTCGGGAAAGGAAATGGTAAAGCTGTTGATCCCGACCATCCCCGTTTCGAGCCCGCTGGAAAATGCCTTCGCCGCGTCTGCGGTCGCGCCGAAACCATAGCTGGCCAGACCGTAGGGAAGCCGATTGGCCTGCTTGATTCCACTTTCGATCGAGTCGATCGGATTGATCAGAGCCACGGGGCCAAACGGTTCCTCATTCATGACACGCGCATGTTCTGATACATCGCACAACACCGTCGGTGAAAAGAAGTAACCGGGGCTGTTACGCCGATGGCCGCCGGCACGCAGGTTAGCCCCGTGCTTTTCGGCATCGGCCACGAGTTCATCCAGCGCAGACCCGCGTCTCGAATGGGCAAGAGGTCCCATGGCCGTATCTTCCAGGAAGCCATCGCCGACCACAACGCCATCCGCAATGGCAGCGAAGCGTTCGACAAACTCAACATAGATCGCCTTGTGGACATAAAAGCGGGTCGGCGACACGCACACTTGGCCGGCATTGCGATATTTCGCCATCGCTGAAAGCCGCACGACGGCATCGATGTCGACATCACGGTCGACAATGACCGAACCGTGGCCGCCGAGTTCCATCGTTGTCCGCTTCATGCCTGCGGCGCAGAGCGCCATCAGATGTTTTCCGACGGGCACCGAACCGGTGAACGATACCTTGCGT
>NZ_JBFULQ010000192.1:0-9680 GCF_054049815.1 Mesorhizobium sp. P5_C1
TTGTAGGTCAGTTCGACCAACGGTGCTTTTTCGTTGACGCCGCTCTCCTCGTCTTCCGGTGCGGCCAGGAAGATCAGCGTGAAGCGGCCTTGCTCGTTTTCGTATCGGCGCACCTCCTTGAGGCCGAGCTTGGCGCAGTAGAAATCGAGCGAGGCGTCGACGTCGGCGACGCGGACCATGGTGTGCAGATAGCGCATGTGATTTCCTCGATGAATTGCGTTGCGGCGCAACATAGGGTCGACCCGCTCAAAGGGCAATCGTTCGGCATTGCGCAATGCCGGCAAAGAACAAATCCGGTATTCCCCCAAAAAAGGCACGTCAGGTCTTGCACACACCGGAAGCCGCGGTGTTAATCTGGTGTCAAGAATCAGTTGCGGTGTTCTTGAAAAATAAGGGGGCATTGTTATGGGGGAAAAGGCCTCTTTCACGGGGCGGAACGGAACCCTTGGCGACGCCTTGCATCGTGACGAAGGCGGCGATGCTGCCGATCTGCTCGAAGTCGCTGGCGCCATCAAGTGGTTCGATGTGGCCAAGGGCTACGGTTTCATCCTTCCAGATGACGGCATCTCGGGCGACATCCTTCTCCATGTGACATGTCTTCGAAAGGACGGCTTCCAGACGGCCCTGGAGGGCGCACGCGTGGTTTGCCTCGTCAAGCAGGGCGATCGCGGATTGCAGGCCTTCCGGGTGCTCTCCATGGACGTCACCACCGCGGTCCATCCTGCCGAAATGCAGGAGCAGCGCACCCATATCGCGGTGACGCCGGAAAGCGGCCTCGAACGCGCTTTGGTGAAATGGTTCAACCGCACCAAGGGGTTTGGTTTTCTGACCCGCGGCGAGGGCACCGAGGACATCTTCGTCCACATGGAGACCTTGCGCCGTTACGGCATCACCGAGCTTCGGCCGGGGCAAGTCGTGCTGGTTCGTTTCGGGCGCGGCGACAAAGGCCTTATGGCCGCCGAGATTCACCCCGACATGGGGACCTTGCCGGTCTCGCACTAATTCAGTCGCCCAAAAGTGGCCCATCCCGACAGATCGGGATGGCGCTCTATCTCCTCTTTGTTTGACCATGATCTCTGGACACGCGGTTTCCGTTTGTCCGAGAAAATCGGTTCCACTTTTCGGGATCGTGGTCTAATGCATGTCGCCCAAAGGCATGCCCACGAGCCTGATCCGAGGCGACGTGCTCCAGGACAATTTCCGGCCGAGGATTTTGAATGGCTTACAGGAACTGGCTGACGGCGGGTGTGTTGTGCGCCATTGTCGCCGTGGTCGTGGCCGCAGGTGCTTACTTCTATTCCGACCGGCCGACCGCGGCCGACAGCCGGGCGATGATCCTTCCTGTCGATCCGGCGCCGCTGGTTGTGGTGACGAAAGGCGGCGATCGTTCTTTTTCCATCGAAGTCGCCAACACCGCCGCGGAGCGCGAGGCTGGGCTGATGTACCGCCAGGACATGGCGGACGACCATGGCATGTTGTTCGTCTTCGATATCCAGCAGCAGGTTGGCTTCTGGATGCAGAACACCCCGATGCCGCTTGATCTGATCTTTGTCGGCCAGGACGGTAAGATCCGGGCGATCAAACACGGCGAGCCGCAATCCGAGGCCATCATTTCGCCTGGCGTGCCGGTGCGTTTCGTGCTGGAGCTCAAAGCGGGCACCGCCGCCAGGAACGGCATCGAGTATGGCGACCTTTTACGCCATCCGGCCGTTGGCACGGCGTCTGGTCCGGGCGTGCCGCCATCGGACAATGGCGATGCGCCCAACGGCGGTGCCGGTTGAGCGCGCAGGCGGGATCGCTGATGCAGGTTTTCACCCATGACGGCTTTGATCTTGCCTTCCTCGACCGCCAGCCGGCGTCGGGTGAGGGCGATCCGGTGCTGATGATCCATGGCTTTGCCTCGACCCACTATGTCAATTGGGTATCGCCGGGCTGGTTCAAGACGCTGAACGATGCCGGTTACCGAGCCATCGCCTTCGACAATCGCGGCCACGGATCGTCGTCGAAGAGTTATGACGAGGCCGATTACACGCCGGACAAGATGGCTTCGGATGCCGCCGCCTTGCTTGGCCATCTCGGTATCGAGCGCGCCCATGTCATGGGCTATTCGATGGGCGCGCGCATCGCCGCGTTCCTGGCGCTGTCCGATCCGGACAAGGTGGCGACGCTGGTCTTCGGCGGCCTCGGCATCGGCATGATCGACGGCGTCGGCGATTGGGATCCGATCGCCGCGGCCCTGCTCGCCGACGATCCTGCGGCAACCAGTCATCGGCGCGGGCGATCGTTTCGCGCCTTCGCCGACCAGACGCGCAGCGACCGCCGGGCGCTGGCCGCCTGTATCGCCAGGTCGAGAGAATTGCTGAGCGAGGACGATCTTGCGCGCATTGCCCAGCCGACGCTGATCGCCGTCGGCACGACGGACGATATTGGCGGCTCGCCCGACGAACTCGCGGCATTGATGCCGAACGCCAGGGCCTTTCACATCGAGGGCCGGGACCATATGCTGGCGGTCGGGGACAAGACCTTCAAGCAACGTGTGCTGGAGTTCTATGCCGAAAATCCGCTCTGAGCGGACGGCGGCGCGGGCGTAAGGGCCGCCAACGAGCGCGCCATGTTCAATCTGGCCTGCGGCTCGAAGCGCCGGCGAAACTCTTCGGTGTGGAAGATATGCGGGCGGGCGAGGAAATTCTTCAGGACCGCGCTGCGGCCCGCCCGCCACATCGGCTCCTCAACCCAGTGATATTCGCGCCGCACAGCGCGTTCATAGGCATCGAAGGCATCCGGCGCAGCACCCAGGATTGACAGATCCATGTCGAGGAAAAGACTGGCATCCCGTACTGTCGTCGGGTCGTCATACAACGGCAGTTGGTGGGTGGCTGTAGCGACGATCATCGCCGAGATGCGGTCGAGGCGCCCGGCTTCAGCCCGGCCCGCGAGCTTCTTCTCGGCAAGGGCGGCACTTTGGATCTCATTGTCCTTGGCCTTGCTGTCATAAATGGCATCGTGGAACCAGATCGCCGCTTCGACGGCTTCGGGATCGCCGAGCAACCCTCGATACTCGCCCGCCAGGCCCAGCATCGCCTCGATATGGGCAAGGTCGTGATAGTGGCGGTCTTGCGCGGCGTAGCGCGCCGAAAGCTCACTTTTCAGCGCGTCGTCGATCAAGGGTTCGTTTCCAGAAACGGCGTCACTATCCACCCGATGAAATACTCCCGGCATCCTGGGCCAAAACACGGCCTAGCGGAAGGCGTCGGGGAGTCATGGTGCCGCAGCCGATTGACCAATTCGCATGATGGCGGGAAGCTGCTTGGCATGAGCAGGATCCACACGGTCACCGGCTCGGACGCATGTTGTCATTTTCAAAGCACTCAAACCCAAGGAGCCTGACATGACCACCGCAACCGAGACCCCGAGACCGGGGACTATCGACATGAAGCTGGAGGCCGTCATCATTTCCGTTTCGGATACCGATCGGGCCAAGCGTTTTTATGGCGGCCTAGGCTGGAGGCTGGACGCCGACTTCATCGTTGGCGATGCGTTTCGCGTCATACAGTTCACGCCCCCGGGTTCGCCATGCTCGATCCATTTTGGCAAGGGTCTCACGACCGCCGCGCCAGGCTCGGCAAAGGGTCTTTATCTCGTGGTGTCGGATATCGTGGCGGCGCGTGCCGAACTGGTGGCGCGCGGGGTCGATGCGAGCGAAGTGTTTCACCGTGCAGGCCCCGGGCAGCCGCCGATCAGCGGCAGAGATCCGGAGGGGCGCAGTTATTCCTCCTTTGCCTCGTTCAGCGACCCGGACGGCAACAACTGGCTGCTGCAGGAGATCACCCAGCGATTGCCTGGGCGTGTGGATGCGCACGACACGACATTCACCTCATCGACCGAGCTAGCCGCAGCGCTGCGGCGTGCGGCGGCCGCGCATGGCGAGCACGAGACGCGGACCGGCGGACAGCGCGATGAAAACTGGCCCGACTGGTATGCCGAATACATGGTGGCCGAACAGGCCGGCAAGCCGCTRCCGACTTGACCAGCGGCCATGGTAGCGCGGCGCCATCGACGTCGCGGTTCACTTGGGCTCGCAGGCCATCTGATCGCCATGCTTTGCGCCCGGCCAAGCGCGGAAGGGTCGCTAGTTCGGCGCGTCGTCGATCAAGGGTTCGTTTTCCATGGCCGCTTGAATTCCCGCGAACCAAATCCATTTGACATTGCACTAAGGAAAATTGAGTTCAATCGTGCTATGATCTGGCTTATATGTGCGGCCCGACAAGGCGAGCACAACAGGCCAGCCCGGCAGGACGCAGGACGAGACGGCGATGAACAGCATCAGCATTTCCCGACAGAGCGCATTGCAGCCGGTCGATCCGATCTGGCGCTCGATCCGCGACGAGGCGATGGAGGCGGTCAACCGCGACCCTCTGCTTGCCGCGTTCCTCTATTCCACCATCCTCAACCAGGACAGCCTGGAAGAGGCGGTCATCCACCGGCTGGCCGAGCGGCTCGACCATCAGGACATCGGCTCCGATCTCATCCGCCAGACCTTCAAGTCGATGCTGGCCGACGACAAGGACTGGCCGACGACCGTGCGCGTCGACATCCAGGCCTATTACGACCGCGATCCGGCCTGCGACCGCTTCATCATGCCGGTGCTCTATTTCAAGGGCTTTCACGCCATCCAGACCCATCGGCTGGCGCATTGGCTGTGGAAGCAGGGCCGCAAGGATTTCGCGCTCTATCTGCAGAGCCGTTCGTCCTCGGTCTTCCAGACCGACATCAACCCGGCCGCCCGCATCGGCAAGGGCATCTTCATCGACCATGCCACCGGCCTCGTCGTTGGCGAGACCGCGGTGATCGAGGATGATGTGTCGATCCTGCATGGCGTGACGCTGGGCGGCACCGGCAAGGCCGGCGGCGACCGTCACCCCAAGATCCGCTACGGCGTGCTGATAGGCGCCGGTGCCAAGATCCTAGGCAACATCGAAATCGGCCATTGCTCGAAGATCGCGGCAGGCTCGGTGGTGCTGTCGCCTGTACCGCACAACAAGACGGTTGCCGGCGTGCCGGCCCGGGTTGTCGGCGAGACGGGCTGCGATCAGCCGTCGCGCCAGATGGACCAGCTTCTGCCGTCGCAGACGATGGATCAGGTCGTCAGCTTCGACATCTGATTTTCATCTGCCCGCTGCCTGCGGCCGGGTGCCGGCCGTGGGAAGGAGCGGGCGGTTGTTCCCGTGTTATCGGGCCGCTTGCCTTTACATCGCCATTGTCGACGTGCCAGAAGCGCGTTCGAACGAGCAAGCCCGATGATCGGAGAAGACTGTTGAAGCCCGACGAAATCAGAAAGCTGGACGCCTATTTCAAGCGCGTCTTCCAGAACCCCAAGCTCGAGGTCAAGGCACGGCCGCGCAAGGAAGATTCGGCCGAGGTCTATGTCGGCGACGAGTTCCTCGGCATCGTCTTCAAGGACGAGGACGACGGCGACTACAATTTTTCGATGGCGATCCTCGACATCGACCTGGCCTGAGCCAGCAATCCTGGGCTCGGCCGGCTCCGCTTCGAATGCGGCCGGCCAGCCCGGTTTCCCCTCCTAATGTCCTCTTTTCAGGAAGCGCGCGGCTTGGCCGGCGATTGCCGCGTCGAGCGCCTGCCAATCACCCAGGAACTCCCTGGGGAAGCGATAGGTGAGGCTGAGTTCGTCGCCGACCTGGATGTCGCGCTCGCAGGGCGCCAGCGATTCCTCGGCACTCGGCCCGCTCAGGCAGCGGGCCACGAACGGGTCCTTGCCAGGACGCCTGCCGACAACCAGCACCTCGTTCAGGTAGCCTGATTTCTCGTTGAAGCCGTACACCGTCGTGCCGCCGGGGCCAGCAATGCCGGGTTGGATGATCAACGCGCTGTAGATTGGCGCGAAGCGGCCGCTCATGTCGCGCGACATCATCTGCTGTTCGAAGGACAGGAAGATGATGTTCCTGCTCGCTCCCATGTGATTGAAATCGTCGCGCGCCGGCTCGCTGTAGCCGTCCATCTGGGGATAGCGCAGATAGAGGTCGAGCCGCGAGGCAATGCCGTCGCGCCGGGCCTGGGCGAAACGGATGACGTTGGCCGGCACCGCGATGACATTGTTGCCGATCACCACCTGATGGATCGTTGCGTCGTCGGTGTATCCGGCCATGGCGATCGAATGGCCGAACCATTTGCCGGCAAGGCTGATCGCTACCGACAGCAGCGCCAGCGCCGCGAATGCGTAGAACACCCGCTTCATCAGCATGGAATCGACCACGGTGAGTTGGGGGCCGTCGGTGATCGCTGCCTGCTTCATCTCAGTCCTCGGATATCAGCCGTCCGCCCTTGGGTGTCCTTGGGCGGCACACATCGCGCGGCACGGCTCTTGCAGCCTTCATGGAACGACTGTGCAATTTCATGGTAAATGGAACGTAAAGATGGGCACGCTGGAACTCACCGTATTCGCTTTTGTCGTCGGGATGACAGCCTGCGGGCTGGCTGGATCGATGATGGAACTGGTGTCGGGCCGCAAGGTCGCTTTCACTGAGCCTTACGTGTCGCCGTCGCATCTGCTGCGCTCGCTGCTCGCCACCGCTTGTGCGGGCCCCTTCATGTTGGTCAACGACGCCCTCGATGCCCGGCGTGAGCGCCGCATTTCGACCTTGGCGCTGATGTCCTGCGGCTGCACGGCCATCGCCTGGTCGTTGGCCCTGGGCGTCGTCGTGCTTGCCATTGCCTCCTGGACGATCGGTCTCCTAGGCTCCAGCCTTCCAGGCTGAGACGATTCGGAGACCGAAAATGCCGCTTTACGCGATCGATGGAACGGAGCCGAGCTTCGCGGATGCGGACTCAAACTGGATCGCGCCCGATGCGACGCTGATCGGCGACGTGCGCGTCGGCCGCAATGCCGGCTTCTGGTTCGGCGCCGTCATCCGCGGCGACAATGAGCCGATCGTCATCGGCGACGACACCAATGTGCAGGAACACACGGTCATGCACACCGATCCCGGCTTTCCGCTGACCATCGGGCAAGGCTGCACCATCGGCCACCGCGCCTTGCTGCACGGCTGCACGATCGGCGACAACAGCCTGGTCGGCATGGGCGCCATCGTGCTGAACGGCGCCAGGATCGGCAGGAATTCGCTGGTTGGCGCCGGCGCGCTGGTCACTGACGGCAAGGAATTTCCGGACAATTCACTAATCGTCGGCTCGCCGGCCAAGGCGGTGAGGGTGCTGGACGAGGCGGCCGTTGCCAGACTGCGCGGCTCGGCCGCGCACTACGTCGCCAATGGCAAGCGCTTCAAGGCGGGACTGAAGAAGGTTTGAGGCGAGCCCTCGCTCGCCGACGGTTTCATCGTGCCCCAACTCACCGTCGGTTGGAGTTGCGCCTGGYCATCGCATCGTGCAGCAAGGAAGCGCCTGCTTCAAAGCCGGCAATGTCGGCTTCCTGTGCGGCTGTCCTGTAGTCATCGATGCGGGTTTCGAGCGCGGGGTCGGCGCCTGCAGCCAAAAGCAAGCCGATCGCCTCGACGCTCCGGACGGCCACCGAATAGTGAAGCGGCGTCCAGTCGTTCACGCCACGCATATTGGGATCGGCGCCACCCTCGATAAGCACCCGCACGATTTCCAGTCTGTCGGCCCGGTCGGTGGATAGCGCCGCAATGATTGCCGGAAATCCACCGTGATCCTGATAATTCGGATCCGAGCCTGCATCCAGCAAAGTCGAGATGAATCCTAAGGGGCTCCAATAGATTGCATACTCCAGCGGATGCCCGAGGCCGAGCTCGAACGGCATGCGCTCGTCGAACCAGCAGGGCGAGCCGCCCAAGGCCACGCCGAGGCCCTCGAAATCGCCGGCCTTGAAGGCATCGTCGATCGCCTTGAACAGACGATGGCGCTCGCATCGATCTTCCGGGATTTCCAACATCGCCGTGATCCAGAAGGCGAAACCAACGGCCTATAGTGCCTCGATCTCCTGCCCGTGGAAAGGCGGTCTTGATGTTCTGACGCGATTGGGGTCGATGGGACCTATGACCCTCTAGGCATCGCTAAGCGGCTTTCTTTTTTACCTTCTTCCCAGCAGTAGGCTTGGTCCGTATTCTCATGGCTCCGCCCTGGACTTCGATTTCAAATGCGTCTGTATTCCTCACCAGATCGCTCAGTTTGCTGAAACCGTAGCTGCGGGGATCAAAATCTGAAAACAGGTTTGATAGCCGTTGTCCGAAGGTTCCGAGATGTACCCAACCATCCTCGCCTTCCATCTGGCCTATGACCTTCTTGAGCATGGGAATCGCGGCACTGGGCAATTGAAGCGGCTTGGCTGCGGGCGCACTATCGTGAGTGTTTGCGGTGCCGCGTAGAAGGTTTTCGGTATAGACGAAACGCCGACATGCTTGCCGGAAACTTTCCGGCGTTTTCTGCTCCCCAAACCCGAACACGTCGACGCCTTGTTCGCGTATGCGCGCAGCAAGCCGGGTGAAATCACTGTCGGAAGAGACCAGGCAGAAACCGTCGAAACGACCGCTGTGAAGCAGGTCCATGGCGTCGATCACCAGTGTGATATCGGACGCGTTCTTCCCGATGGTGTTAGCGAATTGCTGCTGCGGGATAATCGCATGCTTTGACAAGACATCAGCCCATCCCTTCGACCGGACGTTTGAAAAGTCACCGTAGATGCGGCGGACGCTGGCTTCGCCAATCTTCGCGATCTCCTCGAACAGGCCGTCGACAATCTTGGCCGAAGCGTTGTCGGCGTCGATAAGAACCGCAAGGCGCGGTGATCGGGGTTCGGTCGGCATGCGACACTTCCTGGGCTGACGCACTCTCGAGTTTCGAACTTTAGCTGGTGAAACCATCACCACCGCGGTTCGCTACTCTGCCGTTGTAGCAGAAGTGAGCCGCAAACCGAAATCTAAGCTGTTGGAATTGTGCCTTTATCGGGGTTTCAAAAGGTTGTCCCAGAAATGGCGGAGCCGGCCCGGGGACGGGGCCGGCTCCTTTGACCCGGTCGTTGGGGACGGGGAGGGTGGGGACTCGACCGGGTTTCTCCTGAAGCGGTCGCCTTCATGCGACGCGCTTGACCTCTAGTTTATGCATGTCGCTCAAAACCGGGGCCACTTTTGAGCGACATGCATTAGCGGACGCTGGCGACCGCGTCGGAGCGGCCGTCGTTTATCGTCACCCAAACACCGGAATTCTGGTCTGACTGGCGCTTGAGGTAGGTGTAGTCCGTGTCCGTCCAGGCCAGCACCTTGGTTTCCAGATTGTCGAGGATGAATTCCCCAAGGCTGGTGCGCACGGTCAGCACCGCATGGCCATCGCCATTCGGCTGGCGCGCGACAGTCATCAGCAGATTGCCGGCCGGCACGCCCGCATTCAACAATTCGCGACGCTTTTCCAGCGCGTAGTCCTCGCAATCGCCATAGCCATTGTCGGGATAGGCCCAGTATTCCTCGGCACCGTAATTCTCCATGTCGGTGCGCGGCTTGACCCTTGCGTTGACCGAATTGTTGATGCTGACGATCGTCGCCCACAATTTGCGGGTCAGTTCGACCGGCGGGCCCTTGGGCGTCCGTTCGCTGCATTCGCCAGGTATGCGCTGGCAGAATTCATAATGGCCGACAGGCTGCGTGGTGCGTCCGCCGGTGTGCATATAGGCCGGTCCCGCGGCATATGCTGATCCC
>NZ_JBFULQ010000193.1:0-9563 GCF_054049815.1 Mesorhizobium sp. P5_C1
GTTTGATACGGCCTCGCTGGTCTTGTCCTTGAACGAGCGTATCATCTGCCGTATCCGATATACGTATCTTTGCATGATACGTCTCGGAAGTCAAGAGAACGTCTCATGCCATGATACGATTGGCGTTTCATCCTGCCGCCAACCCTCAGCCACCCGCTTCGGCCACCGAGCGGAAGAAGTCCTCGGGATCCTCGACTTCGGTCAGCCGCCGCTTCTCGATCAGCCAGAAGCGGTTGCCGATGGCGCGGATGAAGGAGCGGTCATGCGAGGCGAGCACGCAACTTGCCTGATGCTCCAGCAGCTCCGCTTCCAGCGCTTCCTGGCCGTCTATGTCGAGATGGTTGGTCGGCTCGTCGAGCAGATAGAAATTGGGGTTGGCGAGCCTGAGCGCCAGCATCATCAGCCGCGTCTTCTGACCGCCGGACAGCACGCGGATCCGTCGCTCCTGCATATCGATGCCGACGCCGGCGCCGGCGAGCAGCGAGCGGGCGCGCTGTTCGCCAACATCGTAGCGGCGCGAGACCATCGCCAGCGGCGTGTCGTCGCCGCCGATGCCCGACAGCGCCTGGTCGCTATAGCCAAGCACGGTCGACGGCGTCACCTTCACGTTCTGCACCGCCTCTGGCTCGAGGATGGCGTTGCGGATCAGGGTGACGAAGCGCGACTTGCCGACGCCATTGCAGCCGAGCAGGACAATGCGATCGCCCTGGCAGATGTGGCGCTTGCCGGTCCTGAACAGCAGCGTTCCATCAGGGGTTTCCACTGCGGCGTCCTCGAGCGTGATTAGCACCTTTGCGTGGGTGCCCCGATTGGCGAGCTTGATCGCGCCAGCCGATTTCTCGCGATGCGCCGGGGCAGCCGCCTCTTCCAGGCGCTCGGCGCGTTGATTGAGCTGCTTGGTCTTGACCGTCAGCAAGTCACTGCCCGAATTGATGCCGATGTTGTTGAGCTTGGCGGCCTGCCGGCGCAATTGCTGCGCTACCTTCATGTCGCGCTGGAACTTGCGCTCGGTCGAGGCGTCGACGTCGTCGAGAGCCTGCCTTGCCCTGGAGTAGGGCAGGGCAAACACCGGCGACTGTTCCGGGCGTAGGAAGAGGGTCCGGTTGGTGGTGGCGTCGAGGAAGGCGCGGTCGTGGCTGGCGACGACGACGGGCACCTCGCGCGGCAGCGTGTTCAGCCAGGTTTCGAGCTGGCTGATCCTGGCCAGGTCGAGATGGTTGGTCGGCTCGTCGAGCAGCAGCACATCCGGATCGGTGACCCAGACGCGGGCGATCAGCGCAAGCCGCTGCCAGCCGCCGCTCAGCGCCTGCATTTGCCGTTCGCGCATCGGCTCGGGCACGTCGAGCGAATCGAGAACGACGTCGACGCGCCACATCTCGCTTTCGGCCTGCTCAGGCGGCAAGGCATCGGCCACCACCTGGTGGAACGTACGGTCGAGAAGGGCCGATGCAACGGACTGTTCGACATGGCCGACGCACAGGCCGCGCGTGCGGCTGATGTCGCCAAAGGTCGGCTCCATCTCGCCAGTCAAGCATTTCAGCAAGGTCGACTTGCCGCGGCCATTGGCGGCAACGATGCCGAGCCGGTCGCCGGTGCCGATGGTGAGGTCGAGATTGGCAAAGAGCGGCGCGCTCATGGTGACGCCGAGGGATTTGAGGCTGATCAGGGCCATTTTGATTTCTCTGGTCTTGCCGGAGCCAAGTCCGGTTCAATGCACTTTGACGGTGCGCGTGCAGGCCATCAGAACAGGCGTTGCAACACCACGAAGGGCAGACCAATAAAATCGAAGCGGGAAAAACCCGGACCGTCCCTGGTCAGCCCTGCAAGCTAGCTCGCAGGGCAGAAATCGGGCCACGCTGACGATGGTGACGAAAAAACGTAAACACGTGAGCCCTCCTTTCAAGACGTTCGAGTACGGGAGATGACTACACCAAGGGCGAGGCCGATGGCAAGGCTGCCGCTTTCATCCGGCGCGGGAATGGGTCGAGCACCAGCACGCAGCCGGCGATGATCGCCACCGCGCCGAAGGCCTGGACGAGGGTCAGCGACTCGCCGAGCATGACCGTGCCGACCAGCACGGCGATCACGGTCACGGCAAATTCGACGCTGATCGTCCTGGTGGCGCCGATGCTGGCGACCAAGCGGAAATAGACGACATAGGTCATTGCGCTCATGACGCAGGCAAGGATGGCGAGATAGAGGAAGTCGATGGCGCGCGGCATCGCCGGCACCGGCACGGCCAGCAGGAGCGGCAGCGTCATCAGTCCGCCGAAGAGGAAGGCGGCGCTGGTGAGTTCGAGCGAGCCGGCCGAGCGCAGATGGCGGTTGGCATAGTTGCTGCCGAAGGCCGCCGAGAAGGAACTGAACAGCGATGCGGCACAACCTAGCGCGAAGGATGTCGTGACGGGCACTGCCGGGAAGCCAACGAGAATGATGATACCGGCGGCACCGAGCAGCAGCCCGGCCAGCCCGTGGACGGTGATGCGCTCAAGCCCCCACAACTGGCCGATGATCATCGAGAACAGCGGGATGGCGGCAACGAGGATGGCCGCCATCGCCGTGCCGATGCGCGGGGTGGCATAGGACAGGCCGATCAACTGTGCCGCGACCGTCGTCGCGCCGACCACGGCGAAGTGCGACCAGCCGGCGCTGAAGTCGAGCCGGCGCCTCGTTGCTCCTGCCAGCAGCAGAAGCGTGATGCCGGCGATCAGGGAACGCAAGGTCACCGCACCGATCCAGCCGAAGGCATGCACCACCTTGAGCAGCACCAGGAACGACAGCCCCCAGGTGACGGCCAGGAAGACGTAGGCAGCGATGTCCTTGGGCTTCATTGTGTGGAGGGCCGTGGGGCTTGCAGGTGGAAGGAGAGAAGCTGCCACGGCCCGTATCGTTTCGACCGGCAACTGACAAGGGCTGGCGCATGGTCCAGCCGGCCGACCGTGCGGCTCCGAGATCAGACAGGTCTCAAGTGACCGCCACTCAATCCATGTTCTTTGTTGAGGTCGAGAAGGAAATGGCCGAATACCGTGCTGTTGCCAAGATCAACAACGATCACCAGAAGGGCGTTGAACCGGCCGGTGCCAATCAAGACTTGATCAAACCGATTTTGGGCGTCTCGGTAAACATAGTGAACGTCGTTCAGATAGGGCACGCCGATTTCGTCGAGATTTAGTGCGTCGACATAAGGCCATATGTCCACGATGGCATTCGCGGTAGCGGTGACATTCGTCATCGGCTCAGTGAAGCAAGCCTTGAACTCCTTTTCATCAAGTCTGCGAACGACGAGCATCACCTATTCTAGGTGATGGCTTTGGAAGTCCGCAACTAGCCGAAATCTACCGTTCAAGCCGGCATGCAAGCCTTACCGTCCCGGCCTGCCCGTCTTGCCTGGCCGGCGCTTTTCGCGGCGGGCGTCGCCGGGATCCTCATAGGAGCCAATGCCGGCGCGCTCGCGCTTGACCGGTTTGTCGCCCTCGATGGGTGTCTCGGTCCGCCGCACCGTCATCTCATCCAGCGAGTTCTTCTTGAACAGCGGTTTGGTGGCGTCGCCGGGGATGCCGAAATCGGAACCGTGCGCCTCTTCGGCCGACTGCTTCTTGAACAGCGAACGGGACACCGCGCCTGCGGGCGTGGGCATGTCGGTGCCCGGTCCCATGGCGTCGAGCGACGGCTTGCGGAAGAGGTTGGGCCGGGCAGCCTTGGCCGCCTCTTCGGCGGCACGTGCTGCGTCGAGCTTGCGGAAACGCTCCTGTTCCTCCGTCGTACGATGTTTGGCCACGCCCTTGTTGTGCTTGCCCTTTTCGCGGCCCGAGGCGGGACTTTGGCCTTCCATCTCGCGCGCCAGCGGGTCTTCGGAGATCGACAGTTCCATCTCGCGCAGCCGCTTGATCTCGTCGCGGATGCGGGCTGCCTTCTCGAAATCGAGATTGGCGGCGGCGTCGCGCATCTGCTTGTCCATGGCGTCGAGATGGGCCTTCAGATTGTTGCCCATCATGGCGCCGGCGCTGTCGGTGAACTGCGAGATGTCGGCGCGGACATGGTCCTTCTCGTAGACCGAGTCCAGGATGTCCGAGATGCGCGACTTGACCGATTCCGGCGTGATGCCGTTGGCCGCGTTCCATTCCATCTGCTTTTCGCGGCGGCGGCCGGTTTCGGCCATCGCCCGTTCCATCGAGCCGGTGACCTGGTCGGCATAGAGGATGACCTTGCCGTCGACGTTTCTGGCGGCGCGGCCGATGGTCTGGATCAGCGAGGTTTCCGAACGC
This sequence comes from Mesorhizobium sp. P5_C1, assembly GCF_054049815.1. Lineage (NCBI taxonomy): Bacteria > Pseudomonadati > Pseudomonadota > Alphaproteobacteria > Hyphomicrobiales > Phyllobacteriaceae > Mesorhizobium > Mesorhizobium sp. P5_C1. Next base: position 4,266 of record NZ_JBFULQ010000193.1, read on the forward strand.
AGGAAACCTTCCTTGTCGGCATCGAGAATGGCGACGAAGCCGCATTCGGGAATGTCGAGGCCCTCGCGCAACAGGTTGATGCCGACCAGCACGTCGAAGGCGCCGAGCCGCAGGTCGCGCAGGATCTCGATGCGCTCCAGCGTGTCGATGTCGGAGTGCATGTAGCGCACGCGGATGCCTTGCTCGTGCAGATATTCGGTGAGGTCTTCGGCCATGCGCTTGGTCAGCACGGTCACCAGCGTGCGGTAGCCGGCCTTGGTGGTGTCGCGGATCTCGCCGACGACATCGTCGACCTGGGTCTTGGCCGGGCGCACTTCGACCGGCGGATCGATCAGCCCGGTCGGGCGGATGACCTGCTCGGCGAAGACGCCGCCGGCCTGTTCCATCTCCCAGCCACCCGGCGTTGCCGAGACGGCGACGGAGAGCGGGCGCATGGCATCCCACTCCTCGAAGCGCAGCGGCCGGTTGTCCATGCAGGACGGCAGGCGGAAGCCATACTCTGCCAGCGTCGCCTTGCGCCTGAAGTCGCCGCGATACATGCCGCCGATCTGCGGCACGGTGACGTGACTTTCGTCGATGAAGACCAGCGCATTGTCGGGAATGTACTCGAACAGCGTCGGCGGCGGATCGCCCGGCTGGCGGCCGGTGAGATAGCGCGAATAGTTCTCGATGCCGGCGCAGGAGCCGGTGGCTTCGAGCATCTCCAGATCGAAGCGGCAGCGCTGTTCCAGCCGTTGTGCTTCGAGCAGCCGGCCGGCGCGCTCAAGTTCCACTAGCCGGTGCTTGAGCTCTTCCTTGATCGACTTGATCGCCTGGTTGAGGGTCGGGCGCGGTGTCACATAGTGCGAGTTGGCGTAGATCTTGACGCTCTTCAACTCGCCGGTCTTCTGCCCGGTCAGCGGGTCGAACTCGGTGATCTGCTCGATCTCGTCGCCGAACATCGAGATGCGCCAGGCGCGATCCTCAAGGTGGGCCGGAAAGATCTCGATCGTGTCGCCGCGCACGCGGAACGAGCCACGCACGAAGTTGACGTCCTGGCGCTTATACTGCTGCGCGACGAGGTCGGCGAGCAGCGCGCGCTGGTCGAGCCGGTCGCCGATCTGCATCTGGAAGGTCATTGCCGTGTAGGTCTCGACCGAACCGATACCGTAGATGCAAGACACCGAGGCAACGATGATGACGTCGTCGCGYTCGAGCAGCGAGCGCGTCGCCGAATGGCGCATGCGGTCGATCTGCTCGTTGATCGAGGACTCCTTCTCGATGAAGGTGTCGGTGCGCGGAACGTAGGCCTCCGGCTGGTAATAGTCGTAGTAGGAGACGAAATACTCGACGGCGTTTTCGGGGAAGAATTTCTTGAACTCGGAATAGAGCTGTGCGGCCAGCGTCTTGTTCGGCGCCAGGATCAGTGCAGGGCGCTGCGTCTCCTCGATCACCTTGGCCATGGTGAAGGTTTTTCCGGAGCCGGTGACGCCGAGCAGCACCTGGGTGCGATCGCTGTTGTCGACGCCTTCGACAAGGTCCTTGATCGCCGTCGGCTGGTCGCCGGCAGGTTCGAAATCCGACACCATCTTGATGGCGATGCCGCCTTCGGATTTTTCCGGGCGGGCAGGGCGGTGCGGCGTCCACAACACGCCATCCTTGTGCAGGGGATTGCCGGATTCGATCAGCGCCGACAGCGCGGCCACCGTAGCGGTGACGCCGCTCGAGGTCATCGTCTCGGCTTCTTCCAGCGAAATGTCGAGGCCGGCGACCGGGTTGAGGCCGGCTGCGGTGCGCTCCCTGGCTGTCGCTGCACCGCCCATCGAGGTGCCGCGCGCGGTGCGGCCGGGCGACGACGAACGCTCGGGGATCTTTTTCGATGGCTTCGGCGATTTGCCGCCGTCGCTCCTGCTGCCGAGGCGCCCCTCTTTCTCGGCTTCCTGCTCGATCTGCTCGGCCCAATCGGCGATCGAACCAGCCAGCGGCGTGCCCGACAGTTCGGCCTGCGGCATCTCGGCGAAGCCGCCCTTGTGCAGCGGCTCCGAGGCGTCGAGGAAATCGGTCAGCGGGCTGCGCCGCTTCGGGGCGGCGCGGTCGTCACTCGCCGTCGGCGGCGTTTTTTTGTCGGGGGATTTGGCCATGTCCCGAATATGGGATTTCCCGGCCAAAATGGAAAGAGCGCGATGGGGAGAGGCGTATCGGACAACGCTGCTCCTGACAGTAGGCTGTCAGGAGCAGGGCAGAAAGTGCGGCCGAATGCTTCTTGGTATTACGCGCCCCTGGCGGCGGATGCGACCTGCGTCGGCGAAGACGACAGGCGCGGCACCACAACGAGGCGCTTGATTTTGCCCTTCTTGAAGGCGGCGAGGAAGCGCGCATAGTCCTTGAAGGCGACGCAACCGCTCGACTGGGCGTAGCGGCCCCGAAGCAGGTAGGTATGGGCCAGCAGGCCGTCGCGATTGTATTTGTTGCGGCCATCGACCGGTGTCAGGCGCAAAGCCTCCACACCATGAAAGCGCGACTCGCGCAGCGACAGATTGTAGGTGTTGGGCGGTGTCGGTCCGCGGTTCTTCTGATCGGCATAGCGCGGCTGGTCCGCCATGGCGCCGACGCCCGAATGCGCCTCGAGCCTCGAGCCGTCAGGCATGTAGACGGTCTTGGCGCTGATGTCGTAGACGGCGACGCCATTGCCGGGTCCACTGCTGGAGCCCGGCGAGTTGAACAGGTTCTTGAATGCCTGGCCAAGGCCGCCGGAAGGTGTGTCGGGCTTGGCATAGGCCAGCACGTCGCCCTCGCCCGGCCTGCCTTGCCGCGCCGGCCTGGAGGGCTGGGCCCGTTGAACCGTCTCACGGGCGGGCTTCTGCTGCTGGACGGGCTTCGACGGTTGCTGGATGGGCTTCGACTGTTGCTGGATGGGTTTCGTCGACTGCTGTACGACCTTGGGCTGCTGCGGCGCGTCGAATTGCGGGCGCCGGGTCGGCAACGGCACGTCGTCGGTCAGCGCATCCGGCAGCGAGGCGGCATCGCCAGGCTGTGCCTGCTGGGTTTCGACAGGCGAAACCGCGACATCGGCCGAGGACTCGGTCATAGGCAGCGGCGAGGCGAACGCCTCGTCGTCGACCTGCAGCGACTGGACGAGGGCAAGCGCCAACTGCGCGCTGTCTGGCGTCTGTGCGTCCGACTGGGCAAAGCCCATCGGCTGCGGCGCCGTCTGCACGACGACGGAGCCGGTATCCATCCGGGCGAAGCGTTCGGCCGCTGGAGCCGGCATGTCATCCGACAGGCTGGCCATGACCTTGACGGACGGGACTAGGGACGCTTCAGCAATTTGCGGCGCAACGGTGGAAATGACCGGGCGCGCGGATGCGTCGGCCGCGACGACAGGTTTTCCGGCGCCGGCAAAGGCAGCGGCGAGTTTGGCCGGCGACAGCGACGCCTCCATGCGCTCGAAACGCTCTTGCGATTTCGACTTTACAACCATCGGGGCTGGCTTTGCCTGCACCACGAGGCGAGCGGATTTCTCAGCCTGCGGGTTTAACGCAGCCAGCTTGAAGCAACTCGCGCCGCATTGCACGGAATGATCGTGCAGCGCCTGCGTGCCGCCATGGGCACTGGCCAGCACGAACGGCGCCGAAGATCTCAGAAAGCGCTGCTTCAACGGATCGGCAAGGGCAAGCGCCCCCGGCATCGAAAGCGTCTGCGGCAGGCCGCCTGATGTCGCCGACAGCGAGGCGCCGACGGAACTCAGGCCAGCCATGGTACCGACCAGCCACAGGCCAATGGCCGCGCTAACACCGGGCACCGCGACCCAGCGGACGATCCGTTCAGGGTTGAAGGAAGAGGACCGTGGCGCGTCGCAGGCGGTCTCGCCGTCCCAACGCTCGTCCCCGCCAATTTTTTTACTCAAGAACGCCATGCACCAATCTTGCTCCAATCGGCTCCCACGTCCGCGGCTGTCATAGCCGCGACGACCATTCTGTGAGTGATCCCAGGTGGTCCCCGACGCGTTTATCGCGCCTGTCGTTAGTTGCCGATTGCTTCAAAATATGGACAAAGTTGGTTAATCAATCCCTCTCAAAACCAAACGAACGACGTGGACTTTTTGCCTCAAAAGGCTTGTCCACGACCATCAACGCGGCATTGGAGCCCCTCCAATCCTGTTTTGCTGCCTGTTTTTGCCGCCCAAGTCAAGCAAAACAGCCTTTGCTAATTTACCAAAAAGGCCGTTCAGCGAGTCATGCGACAATGTCGCGCGCCATTGAGTGCTGCTGAACAGGCCGTCGGCATCGGCAAAACTGTTGCCCGCCTGCCACAAATTCATCGCCCGGACGGTCGCCCCTCGACGGCCATTGACTCGTTTTGGGAGGCAGTGCAATCGGATTGAAATGCTTGGGTTTGAGGTGGCAAAGGCCACTTTTGGAGGCTTTTTAATGAAGCGTCGGGACTTCTTGACGCTGTCGGCGGGGGCGGCGGCATTTTCCATTCTTCCTGGCGCCGCTAGGGCTAGTGTGCCGGTGCCGTATGATCGCAACGCCGAAGTGCCGGTGAACGACAAGAAGGCGTTCATCGAGTGGATGGTGGCCAATCGAGGCGAGGACCCGAAGTTGCTGGCCGAGCGCTTCGATCGCTTCCAGATCATGGTCTACAACAAGGACGTGCTGGACGACCGCAACAAGCGCGCCTTCCTGTTGACGCCGCGCGAGGAGTTCGTCCTGCCGCAGAATCTGGCGCGTGCCTATGATCACGCCTTCCTCGACATCGGCTATGGCGTGACCATTTCCGGCCCGCATCTGGTCGGACGCATGACGACGGCCATCGACGTCAAGCTCGGCGAATCCGTGCTCGAGATCGGCACCGGCTCCGGCTACCAGTCGGCCTATCTGGCCAATTTGACCGACAAGGTGCACACGATCGAGATCATCAATCCGCTGGCGCAGCGCACCCGCCGCACCTATGACGCGCTGATCGAGCGCGGCTACAGCGAGTTCGGCTCGGTCACCAGCCGCAACGCCGATGGCTATTACGGCTGGGAAAGCGTTGGGGCGTTCGACAAGATCATCGTCACCTGCGGCATCGACCACATTCCGCCGTCGCTGTTGCAGCAGCTCAAGCCGAATGGCGTCATGGTCATCCCGGTCGGTCCGCCAGGCGCCCAGCATGTGCTCAAGGTGATCAAAGAAGAGCTCGCCGACGGCACGTTCAACATCGTCCGCTCGGACATCTATAATGGCAAGGTGGTGCCTTTCGTGCCCTTCACCAAGATGGAAGGCGACCAGATCGTCGGCACGCACAACAGCTGAGCCGGCCGTTTGGTAAGGC
>NZ_JBFULQ010000194.1:0-9556 GCF_054049815.1 Mesorhizobium sp. P5_C1
TGGACAAGGGCTCTCAGCAGCGTGTTGTCGATGCGCGGTCGCGACGGTGTCCAAGGCTCTGCTCCAGCCGGGGACACGACAAGTTTGCGACCGCCACGCTTGCGGATCGCCATAGGAATGGAGACCGTTAGCAAACTGCCGTCGCGGCTGATCTCGCGGTTACTCATCAGGCGGCCCTATCCAGGTTTGGTCGTTCCCGAAGCTCGGTGATGACACTGGCTATGCCCTCGGTGCGAAGGCGGATGGAGATGCCGTCTACATCGACGTCGATGCGCTCGACCAGCAGCTGGATGATGCGCGCCTGCTCGGCGGGAAAGAGTTCCTCCCAAAGACTATCGAACTGAACCAGGGCGTCGCGCACCTCGGCCTCGCTGATCTCTTCACTATTGTCGCGCGCGGCCGCCCAGGTCTTCACAATCATCTCTGGGGAGCGCAGCAGGACGCGGACCTGATCGATCACTGCGGCCTCGATCTTGCCGGCAGGCAGGCGCCGTACCGTGCAGGTTTCCGGCCCGAGCTTCTGTACGCTGGTGGTGACGTAGTAACGATAGAGGCGCCCCTTCTTCCTGGTGTGGGCAGGCGTCATGGCGTAACCATTCGGCGCAAAGATCAGTCCTCTAAGCAACGCAGGTGTTTGCCGACGGCAGTGTCCTGCCCGCTTGCGCGGATCCTCGGCAATGATCGAGCGCACCTTGTCCCACAGATCCCGGTCGATGATTGCTTGGTGTTCGCCGGGATAACTCGTGCCCTTGTGGACGGCCTCGCCGATGTACACCCGGTTGCTGAGCAGCTTGTAGAGATAACCCTTGTCGATGGGCCTGCCGCCGCGGCTGGTGACACCCTCGGCGTTGAGGGTCCGGGCAAGCGTCGTCGCCGAGCCGACCGAGAGAAACCGCTCGAAGATGATTCGCACTGTTGCGGCCTCGTCCTCCTGTATGATCAGCTTGCGGCTTTCGACGCGGTAGCCGAGCGGCACGTTGCCTCCCATCCACATGCCTTTGCGCCGAGACGCGGCGAACTTGTCGCGGATGCGCTCGCCAATCACCTCACGCTCGAACTGYGCGAATGACAGCAGKATGTTSAGCGTCAAGCGCCCCATCGAGGTTGTGGTGTTGAATGATTGGGTRATCGACACGAAGGTGACGTCRTTGGATTCGAAGACCTCGACCAGCTTCGAGAAATCCGTCAGAGACCGCGAGAGCCGATCGATCTTGTAGACGACGACMACATCGATCAGCCCGGACTCGATAYCTTTCAGCAGGCGCCTCAGCGCCGGCCGTTCCAGCGTTCCACCGGAGATGCCACCGTCRTCRTAGYGGTCGGGCACGAGAACCCATCCCTCGGCCCGCTGGCTGGCCACGTAGGCCTCACAGGCCTCCCTCTGCGCGTCGAGGGAGTTGAACTCCATGTCGAGCCCCTCCTCGCTGGACTTGCGCGTGTAGACCGCGCAGCYACAAGGGAAGGGCTGTCGACGTACGGCAAGTCGCCAAAGAACTTGGTGTGCACTATGTGCTGGAGGGCAGCGTTCGGAAAGCCGGCAACCGGCTTCGTATCACTGGGCAGCTTGTCGAAGGAGTTGGCGGAACGCACGTCTGGGCCGGCAAGTTCGAGGGCGCGGTGGAAGATATCTTCGACCTGCAGGATAGGATGACTGAGAGCATAGTCGGCGCGATTGAGCCATCGATACGGCTCGCCGAGATCGAGCGTGCCAGACGCAAGAGGCCCGACAAGCTTGATGCGTACGACCTCTTTCTTCGCGCTCTGCCGCACACGGTAGCGAATACACCCGCCGACGTCGACCAAGCGCTGCATCTCCTCAGTGAAGCTCTGCGGCTTGATCCCGACTATGCCGTGGCGCACGCCTATGTGGCTTGGTGCCATCAGCAGCGTTTCCGCGACGGACACGCTCCAGAGGACGGGGCGGCCGTGCTCAGACACGCCGAGGCCGCTATCAGAGCGGGGGCGGACGATCCGCAAGCACTTAGCATCGCCGCTTTTGCCCGGGCGCATATCATCCATGACTTTGCAAATAGTATTGCGCTGCTAAACCAGGCGCTGGCAATGAATGGAAATTCGGCGCTTACCCTGCGTTTAAGCTCGATAATGCACGCGTACGGCGAACAATATGACCGCGCAATCGAGATCGCCATGATGGCGCTCAGACTGAGCCCTCTCGATCCGATGAACTATCACCCGTATCTCGCTCTGACGGTCGCCTGCTACTCTACAGATCGGTTTGAGGAAGCGGTCGGCTATTCGACTTCGGCAATCCAGATTAATCCGGGGTTCGGCCTCCTGCACGCTTTTCTGGTGGCGAGTCACGTCAAACTCGGCCGCCTCGACATCGCACGTGCCGCTGCAGAGAATATGTTGCAGGTCGCGCCGACCTTTACAATCGGCAACTTTGAGCGGCTCCGCTACATCCGCCGGGTTGATGAGGTCGCCGATGCGCTGCGCGTTGCCGGGTTTCCTGCTTGAGACAAATGGCGCTACCACGACCTCCAACACGGTCCGCCGAGATGTCTGCTTCCGGACGGGGGCAAAGTTCGCTTCTACGGCCGACATGCGGCGCAAAGCTGCCCTTACCTGCGCGCGAGAAGATCAGAGGAGGCAGTCGACCGGCGGGTAATCCATGCTGACATTGTGGCTAATTAAACGGCGCGCGATGACAGCGACTCCGGGCCTGACCAGGGTAGAGGCCGGAAGGCCCGCGAAAGCATAGCGTGGATGGTGCCGTCCCGCTCGACGGGGCCGGGCAACTTCGCCGCTCAGGCAGATTTCAGCCGAATTTCATCCGGTTGTCACGACGGCCAACCTGGCCTCCGGCAATGTGGCCAAAAGGATGAAAGGATTGATCATGACCGACATGCGAGGGGCAAGGCATTGGGATGAGAACAATTCCCGAAGCTTTCTCGATTACGGGCGCTATTTCGTCCCCGAACGGGAACGCCAGATCGGCATCATCGCCGATCTAATTCCTCCCGTGCAGGGCGGCCTGCTGGTCGAGCTCTGTTCCGGCGAGGGCCTGCTCAGCCGCGCCTTGCTGCAACGATTTCCGGACTGCAGGGTATTGGCGCTCGACGGCTCGGCGCGGATGCGCGAGCAGACGCGCGAGACCTGTCGCGACCACGCTGACCGCCTGGCCACTGCCGCGTTCGAGCTGGAACATCGTGACTGGCGAAGCTTTCCCGAGCCGCCGCATGCGATTGTCTCGTCGCTCGCCATCCACCACCTCGACGGGCGACAGAAGCGGATGCTTTTTGCCGACCTTGGGACGGCGCTCAGCCCCGGCGGCGTCCTCGTGGTGGCCGACATCGTGCGCCCGCCGGGCGCGGCCGCTCTCGCCATCGCGGCGCGGCAGTGGGACGAGGCGGTGCGTTCGCGGGCGCTCGCGATCGACGGCGACCTGGCCGCCTTCGCCGAGTTCAACCGCCTCGGCTGGAACTACTTCCGCAACCCCGACGGCGAGCCGATCGACAAGCCGTCCTCGCTGGCCGAGCAACTTTCCTGGCTGTCCGAAGCCGGTTTCATCGCGGTCGATTGCGCCTGGCTGTTCGCCGGCCACGCCATTTTCAGCGGGCTGAAAGCTTGATGTAAGAAGACAGTCATGGTGTCTTCAAGCGTGCGAGGGTAATGATCGACAGCCAGCCCGTCGCGAGCCGAATTGGGCTTGACGTCTCCCTGAGGGCGACATGACGACGTTCGAATTCTCGGGTCACAGGCTCGACCTGCGCAAAGGCAGGTTGCAAAGGGGCGGGTACGACGTCGACCTGCGCGCCAAGTCGCTCTCGTTGCTCACCTATCTCCTGGAGAATGCCGGTCGCGTCGTCGGCAAGGACGAACTGGTCGACGCCGTCTGGCCCAACATCGCCGTCTCCGACGATTCACTGACCCAATGCATGAAGGATATCCGCAAGGCGCTCGGCCCGGATGCGGACGGCCTGATCCGTACCGTGATGCGGCGGGGCTATGTGATCGACGAGGAGCGCGTGCGCCGCCTCGATGATCACCCCGCGGCCGGGGCCGGCGAAGGGTCCGCCGACGACAAGCCTTCGATCGCGGTGCTGCCCTTCGAGAATCTGAGCGGCGACCCGGCGCAGGACTATTTCGCCGACGGCATGGTCGACGAGATCATCACCGCGCTGTCGCGCATGCGCTGGCTGTTCGTCATCGCCCGCAATTCGAGCTTCGCCTACAAGGGGCAGGCCGACGGCGTGAAACGGGCCGGAGCCGAGCTCGGCGTGCGCTACGTGCTGACCGGCAGCGTTCGCAAGGCCGGCGACCACATCCGCCTTACGGGACAACTCATTGATCAGTCGTCCGGCAAGACGATCTGGGCCGACCGCTACGACGGAACCATGGCCGACGTGTTCGACCTGCAAGACCGGTTCGCCGAGAGTGTCGTCGGCGCCATCCAGCCCTCCATCCTGTCGGCCGAGATCGAGCGGTCGCGGCGCAAGCGGCCGGAAAGCCTCGCCGCCTACGACTACGTGCTGCGCGCCTTTCCGCTCGCCTGGTCGCTCGAGCGGGCGCAGAACGAGGAGGCCGGGACACTGCTTGAACGGGCGATCGCGATCGAGGCTGATTATGCGCTGGCGCTTTCGCTGCTGGCCTGGTGCCATCTGCAGCGTGTCACCTACCACTGGACCGAAACGCCGGCCGCGTCCCGGGAAGAGGGCCTGCGCCTGGCGCAGAAGGGGGCGGCGCTGTCCGGCGACGACCCGATGGTGCTTGCGGTGCTCGGCGCCGCGCATTCCTTCGCCCGCGACTTTGATGTCGCCGACATGCATCTGACACGGGCGCGCACGCTCGATCCGAATTCCGCCTGGGCCTGGCTGCGCAGCGGCTGGCTTGACGTCTATCGCGAGCGGCCCGAGGCGGCGATCGAGAAGTTCGAGCATTTCGAACGGCTGAGCCCGCGCGACCCGATGGGCTACATGGCCGAACTCGGCATCGGCGCCGCCCTTTTCATTACCGGGCGCTACGAAGAAGCATTGGTCATGACGCGGCGCGGGGTCAGCCGGCACCCTGGCGCCACCTGGGCGCTACGCTGGTTGGTGATGACGCTGGTCCATGCCGGCCGCAAGGATGAAGCCCGGCGCGTGTGCGGCAGGCTGCTGGAAAGCCATCCGGGGCTGACGGTCGCCACGATCTGGGACCAGCTGCCTTTCGAAGCGGGCACGCGGGAGCGCGTTGCCGCCAGCCTGCGCGAGGCCGGCCTGCCGGACTGATATCGTGTCGACGACCGGGGGCCGGTGCCCGCCTGCCGATTTCGTCACAATTTCCCTCGAGTTTCACCTGGGCCTCACGATCTCCGGCCGGGCGCCGACTAATCTCATCCTTGCTGTCGCTCAAGGGCAGTTCGAGGATGGAGACAACACCATGACCACGCTGGTTCCTTTCATCGGTCTCGCAGCCGATTGCCGGTCGCATGCTTCTCCCTCGCGGCCTTTCCGGATGCTGGCCGCCGTGACTTCGGCGCTGCTGTGGCTGCCGCGCTTCTGGAGGGCACGCAGGGACCTCGCCGCTTTTGCCGCCATGAGCGAATGCGAGCGTCGCGATATCGGCGTTACCGCCTTTGACATCGAAAATATGCTGGTATTGCCAGTTGACCGCGACCCCACCGAAGTGCTCGCGCGGGTCGTGGACGATCGCCGCCGTCGCCGTGAATCCTGAGCTCCAGACCCGCCAAAGCCGAAGGGTGGGCGCCATGAGCATGCTCTTGGGCGCCAGCCCGACGAAATGATGGCCAAACACTATCATCGCTTCCTGCCCCGGCTCGTCATGCTCGTAAGGATAGTTGGGGAAGCAGGCTTTCCAATTTCGACGTGCATCTTCTTGTGAGCTATATCTCCGGGGGTTTCGCGGTGGCTGTCGGCGCAGTTCTACCGGCTCTCGCGGCGCAATTTGGTGAGCAGACTTCGGCATGGAAGCTTCCGCGCCGTGCTGATGTTGTGGCTAATTAAACGACGTGCAATGGTCGTGAGCCGGTAGGATCGCTATCCTAGCCAGGGGCGAAGGGGGGCGATCATTTCATCCAAGTTGAAACCAAGGATGGGCTGAAGATAGTCAGCGCTCGGGCAATCCCGCCAGCTTCAAGCCTTCGACCACTTGGTCTGCCCATTCCGGCGTGTTCCGCAAGATAGGCAGCGACCGGAATCGCTCGATCGTGAAACTCGGCTGGGCGGCCAGGAGCTTTTGCGCAGCCCAGCGGGCGGTCTCCAGGTCGCCGCCCATCGCCGACCAGGCGGCGAGATAGCGATAGGACGTGATGATGTCGGGGTGGGCGGCGATGACGTCACGGGCGATCGCGACGGCCTGGGAAAGGGAGCCCGTCTTGGCCAAGGCGTAACCCATTCCCAGTCTCACGGCGAACGCGAACGGATCCATTGGGCTCAGCGCCATCGCTCGCTGGAACCGGTCCGGGGCCAGGGCGGCTTCGCCTCTGTAGATTGCGATCCAGCCAAGGCGTGCCCATGCCCAAGCATTGTTCGGATCGAGCATGAGCGCCTTTTCGATGAAGGTGGCGGCGCGCTCCTGGTCACCGCCCATGCTCAATGCCGCGCCGGCGGCGGTCAACGCGGTTGGATCGTCGCCGATCGAGCCGGCTGCTTCGACCGCCGCGACCGCCTTTTCCAGCTCGCTTTCCGGCTGCTCGGCCCACAGAAACACGGCGTTCGAGGCGTGGCACCAGGCCAGAAGCGCATGCGCGCGGCCATAGGCCGGATCGACCGTGATCGCTTTCTTGAGCAGCTCTATTGCCAGGTCGTTGGTGTCCTTGCGGCGGCCCCAAATGTTTGGATAGGCGCGCATGACGAAATCATAGGCCCTGAGGCTGGTCGGCGGCTTGCGCCTGGCCAGCTCGATCTCGGCGCCGCGGATGGCCGGATGGATGGCGCCGGCCACCTGCGCCGCGATCCTGTCCTGGAACTCGAAAACGTCCTCGGTCGCACCCTCGTAGCGCTCGGACCATAATTGTGTCCGCGTCTCGGCATCGACCAGCTGCACGGAAATGCGCAGCCGATTGCCGCCCCGCCGAACGGTGCCTTCGACCACGTAGGCGACGCTGAGTTCCCGGCCGACCTCGCGCACGTCGGCGAAGCGGCCCTTGTAGGTGAAGGCGGACTGGCGGGCGATGACGAAGAAGTCCCGGATGCGGGAAAGCGCGGCGGTGATCTCCTCGACAACGCCGTCGGCAAAATACTCGTCCTCCGCCCCGCCGAGATTGTCGAAAGGCATCACTGCCACCGACGGCTGGTCATGCGGTCTCGCCGGCGTGGCGATAGGCTGAGGCGGCTGCGCGGTGTCGTGTGCCGACGCGGTCTGGCGATTTCCGCCCCGCGTCTGCAGCGACGCCGCCAGTGACAGCGTCTGTGCCTCGGGTTCCACGCCCAGATGCTTCTTCAGCAGCGCGCGGCAGGTCTCGAACTGACGCAAGCCCGCATTTTCGTGGCCCCTCGCAGCGTGGATGCGCATCAAGGCCCGATGCGCCGGCTCGGCGGYCGGATCCGAGGCAAGCAGCCTTTCGGCGAGCCGTTCGCAAGCCGCTTCGTCCACGGATCCGGCTTCGGGCGGCGCGAGGCTCAGGCGCTCCACCAGCTGCTGCGCCTTCTGCCGGTATCTGACCTGGTATGGGCTGAACCATTCATCCAGTCCGTCCGGAATGGCCTCCCCCGCGAGCACATCACCGCGATAGAGGTCGGCGGCAAAGGCGAGGTCCGTCGTCCCGCTTTCGGCGAGCTTCCGCTCGAAGAGCCAGATGTCGGCTTCGTCCGGGCCGGCCGTCAGCGCAACCGTTTCCTGATCCCCGTCAATGGAAATGGCTGCATTGCCGGCGGCGGGAAACCACCGCCGGATGTCGGCCAGCGCCTGGCGCAGGCTGTTGCGCGACTGCGCATCGCCTCGTCCCGGCCAAAACCCTTCGCAAAGCCGTTCGCGAGTGGCGCCGCGGCGACCCGCCAGGACCAGGGCGGCAAAAAGCAGCGCCGACTTGCGCGTTGCGAAGCGGACGGGCTGGCCCTCTCCGGACATCACTTCGAGACCGCCAAGCAACCGGATACGCACGACCGCTCTCCAGATTTCGAACGCGCCAGCAGAATAGCATCTTCGCCGGTCGATTTAACGCAGATTTAACGGCGGTCCATCGGACTTCCCGCGATTGTTCACGCCCGGCTGAACAACCGCAAATCGCCCCCGTGACAAGCTGCGCCCGTAATCTGGAACAGGAGAGCAGAATGGCTCACACCGAAGCTCACGCAGAGACCCGCACATCGAAACACCGGCTGTTTGAGAGAGCGTCGAACAGCATGGCAGCAGCAGTCGCAGCCTTCACGGCCTGGCGGCGGACCGTTGCAGGGCGCAGGGCGTTAGCAGACCTGACGTCCGATCAGTTGAAGGACATCGGCTGTCAGGAGGTCCCCAGACCTACGTTCTTCGTCAGGGTCGGGGTCGGCCTCATGACGGACCTGATGTCGATGAGGTGAGGCAGAACCAGATGGCAAAGGCGCTGCGAGCGCCGCCGGTAGGCAGGCAGAGTTCAGCAAAAAATCAGCAGCCGTTCAGGACGAGAGGCAGCTCTTGGCGGCCATGCTTGCGGACCGCCAACGATATCTCGAAGGAGTTGGCGTGAGGGGCGCCTCCGAGCAATTGTGACCCGATTGATACGCGATTTGGCACGGCAGAACCAAATCGCCTCGCTGCTCGATGAGGTACGAGCCGGGCCTAGGTTTTGGGCGGACCGCAGCGTCCCTTGAGAATTGCAATCTCGGTTTCGTGGTCACCGCCTGACATTGAGGAGACGGGAACACCAATGAGAAACACGCCCAAGGCATCGCCAGTCGCGGCCTTATTTTGCTGATTGGACAAGAGGGCTAGTCGCTCTTTGTCCGCTTGCGTGCAGGCGCCGGCGTTTGGAACGCCTGCAATCTTGTCTGGCGGTGTCGCGAAGCCCACGAGTCCAGCCAACACGGAAATCGTCAAAGCAAATCGCGTCACAGTCCCCACCCCTTTTTATAGCCCGGCGGCAACATTGCGTAGTGGAAGACCGCGCGCAGGCCCGTTCGTCGGCAGATTCGACAACAAAATTCAAAAGGTGCATGATCTGGAGTGGTGTCGGGGGATACCTTCATGCATTGGCGTTGGTTTTCGACCGCAATAGTTGTGGCAATTATCTCAGGCTCCACTACTGACTATTTGAATAATTATGACGCGGTGACGCTCGCTGCAGGCGATTCAAACCACGCAAACATGCTTTTGCAAACGGTCGATCCGTTCAATCCGAATAGCAATAACACCCACATTGAAGGCGACGGTGCACGCGCCGTCGCAGCTTTCAACAGGTATCGAGGTGTGTCCTCTACCGGAGGCGCCGACCTGGACTGCGCAGGCGGCAAGGGAAACAATGCGGTCGTAGCCCCTGGGGTGCAAATCACGGGCGCTGATCCCAACAGGCTCGATGGTGATCACGACGGCATCGGGTGCGAGGGACGATAGATTGTCTCGAGCAAGGAAAAGAGCGCTAGGCTGGCTCGCCGTCATCGCGGTGGTAGCGTGGTAC